>JBCCEP010000172.1:0-8363 GCA_039030215.1 Pseudomonadota bacterium | reverse complement strand
TGCAGCCATGAGAGGTCCATAAAGGGTCGTCTGCACTGCGCCACGCACTCCCTTACCGTAAGTCGTGCAAGTTAAAAGGAAGAGGGTCTACGCATACATGAAGCCATTATCGTGATCTCGCAGATGAATGGGCCGAGATGCGTTACATTGAAATCGGTCAGGATCCGGACCTTGAAGATGACATGGATGTGCTGGTGTTGACGCCATCACCGGCTACCGAAAACTGGATAGACGCATGGTTAAGCAAGCTGCCGATCTAAAGCCCTGGTCAAAAAGTGTCGTCCGACTGGTCGACGTTGCTGCAGGCAGGACGCCGGCTGATCTGGTCGTGCGGAACGGGCGATGGGTAAATGTCCATTCGGGAGAAGTGGTCTCCGGGACTGACATTGCAATCTCTGATGGACGCTTCGCCTATTGCGGGTCGGATGCCAGTCATTGCATTTCCGACGACACGGACGTTGTCGATGCAGATGGGCAGTATCTGGTTCCCGGTCTTTGTGATGCACATATGCACATTGAGAGCGGGATGCTGACCGTGACCGAATTTTCGCGGGCGGTCGTTCCGCATGGGACGACGTCGATGTTTGTCGATCCCCATGAGATTGCCAATGTTCTGGGCCTCGAAGGTGTCCGGTTGATGCATGACGAAGCCGCCGGATTGCCGATTAATGTTTTTGTTCAGATGCCTTCCTGCGTGCCATCTGCTCCGGGATTGGAAAACGCCGGCTCGGAACTTGGCCCCAGGGATGTCGAGGAGGCAATGACCTGGCCCAATATCATCGGATTGGGTGAAGTGATGAATTTTCCCGGCGTCGCTGCTGGTGAAGCCAACATGATCGAGCAGATTATCGCGACCCGGGCGGCGGGGAAGACCGTTGGTGGGCATTATGCGTCACCTGATCTCGGTCCGGATTTTCATGCCTATGTCGCGGGTGGTCCGGCAGACGACCACGAGGGTACCCGGATGATCGACGCAATTTCGCGTGTCCGGCAGGGGATGAAGGCGATGCTGCGTCTGGGATCTGCCTGGTTCGACGTCGCCGAACAAATCCGGGCGGTTACCGAGATGGGAATCGATTCAAGAAACTTTATACTTTGCACCGACGATTGTCATTCCGGAACGCTGGTCAATGACGGACATATGAACCGCGTGGTTCGACACGCAATTGAGCAAGGCCTGCGTCCGGTAACCGCCATTCAAATGGCAACGCTCAACACGGCAGAGCATTTTGGCCTCGAACGGGAGCTTGGTTCCATCACGCCGGGACGCCGCGGTGATTTTCTGATCGTGTCAAATCTGGCCGAGTTGAAAATCGAACAGGTTTACGCGCGGGGCAAGTTGCTCGCAGAAGGGGATGGGCTGAAGGTTGAACTTCCCCGTTTCGAATATCCGGAATCGGCGAAAAATACCGTCAACATGGCTCGGGATCTAAAATCATCCGATTTCGAGATCAAGAGCCCTTCCGGAGCGAATTCAGTTCGGGCAAGAGTTATAGGTGTGATTGAAAACCAGGCGCCCACAAAGGCCCTGGAAATGGATCTTCCGGTCAGCGACGGCATTGTCGAAATGAGCAGCAAGGACGATGTCTGCCAGATCGCACTGGTTGAACGGCACCGAGCGACCGGTGGCGTGGTCAACGGATTTGTTTCCGGGTTTGGCTATGACAAGGAGTGCGCCGTTGCCTCGACGGTTGCGCATGACAGCCATCACATGATCGTTGTGGGTACCAGCCACGAAGACATGGCCATCGCTGCAAATCGACTGAGGGAAGTGGGCGGCGGGATTGTCGTCATTCACAAGGGCAAGGAATTGGCGCTGGTCGAACTGCCGATTGCCGGATTGATGTCTGACGAGCGGGCGGATGTCGTTGCCGCCAAGGCCGAGGCAGTTGTCAGGGCAATGGAGGAAATGGGCTGTACGCTCAACAATGCCTATATGCAGCATTCGTTGCTGGCATTGGTCGTCATACCGGAACTGCGGATATCGGACATTGGCATTGTCGATGTGCGCAAGTTCGAGAAGGTCGATCTGCTGGTCGACTAATCAACTTTCCAAATCATGGCTGACATCAGTCTATTCCAAATTCCGAGAACGGTATGAAAGAGAGCAGACCTCCCTTTTGGACCGTTTGAACGTCTTCGGCAATTTCCAACAGGCCGGTTGCCTGACGCAATCCGCTTACCAGGGCAGAACCATCGCGGCTGAATTTCATCGCGCGGACTGAACCATCTTCCTGGGTTTCAAGCCAGCTACGCCAGAACTCCCTGCGATCCGGTTTTTTTGACGGCAGATCAAAACCGGCATGTACCGGGTATCGCTGCGGTTCGATCCAATCCGCGCCACCAAGGCGCAATAGCGATGGTCTGGCATATAGGAGGAAGCAGACAAATACGGCGACCGGATTACCCGGCAGGCCGAACACGAAGCTGTTTCCGATCTGGCCGAAACTCATCGGGCGGCCCGGCTTGATAGCCAGTTGCCACAGATGCCTTGTGCCCAGTTTGTCCAACGTGGCGATGAGGTGATCTTCCTCGCCCAAAGATGCGCCTCCTGTGGTCAAGATCACATCATGGCCTTGCGCAGCCTGCGAAAGTGTTTCTTCGACGGCCTTCGCACTGTCCGGCAAGATCCCCAGATCCGTTACCTCAACGTTCATGCGGTTCAGGAGGCCAAGCAGTAGGAAATGATTAGAATCATAAACCTGGCCGGAATGAATCTGGGTGCCGGGCCGTATTATCTCGTTGCCGGATGAAACCAGGGCGACGCGAAGTCGTGAATGCACACTTATCTGCTCGATCCCGATTGAGGCAATCGCGGCGAGATCCTGGGCGCGCAGGATGCTTCCGGCAGATGAAAGTGCCTCACCCTCTTTCAAATCCTCACCGGCTTTCCGCAGATTTGCGCCGCTCTTCAAACCGGTTGGAATTTGAACGTGATCTTGCTCCGAGGAGTCTCCTTCTGCGCTGGTTGTGCAGTCTTCCTGCATTGCAACGGTGTCCGCTCCATCAGGGATTTTTGCGCCTGTGAATATGCGAATAGCGGTTCCTTGTTGGAGGATTGCGGTGCCCGTATCGCCGGCAGCTATCCTGTCCGAGACCGGAAATTTGCCATCCTGATTCCTGTAGTCCTCAAAGTTGAATGCATAGCCGTCGACCGCGGAATTATCGTAGGAGGGCACATTGGCGTTTGAATTGATCTGCTGGGCGAGAATTCTGCCGGCTGCCTGAGAAAGCGGGATTTGTTCTTTGGTGGCTATATTGGGCAGACGGTCCTTGAGGATGCCTAATGCCTCGTGATGCAGAAGGCGTTTGCCGTCAAAGGCGAAACAATCGTCCCTGGCGCTGTCCGTCTTACTGCGCATTGGACTGGGCCACTTTTCCGACCGACTTTCCACCGGTCGTAATCGAGAGATGGTCGAGGATGAAGTCCGCTATTTCTGGGACAGAGTCGAGGTGGAATTGGCGGAGGCTGCAATTGGTGTCCATGTCAGACGCTGCTATCGCGACCACTGAATCATTGTACTGCCAGACCGGAGCTTGTTTGGGTCGACCGGATTCAGCATTGCGGATCGTTTCAATTTTCGGATGGCCCGAGCGCTTGAATCCCTCAACCAAAACCAGATCACAGGGTGCGAGTTTATCGAGCATCTCGTCCAGCGAAGGTTCGTCTTCTTCCTTCAACTCGTGCATCAATGCCCATCGGCGTGAAGAAACGAGCGCAGTTTCCTTTGCACCAGCCTTGCGGTGTTTCCAGGAATCGCGGCCTTCCTGATCAATCTCGAAATCATGGTGCGCGTGTTTGACGGTCGACACTTGCAAACCGCGAGATGTGAACTCGGCGACAAGGGCTGCAACCAAGGTTGTCTTGCCGGAATTTTTCCAGCCGGTAATGCCAAAAACACGCTGATCACTCATCGATATCGATCTGCTCCTGAAGCTGGCGTGCAAGCTCGAGTTCGTCCGGGGTGTTTATATTAAAGAACGGATCAATTGAATTGCCATCGGCGTTCAAATTATCAAATTCCGCTTCCGTCCAGTCGTGTTGCTTTACGAATGCCATCACCTTGCCGGTCTGCCCGGATTGCAGAAAGGCTGCCAGATCCTCGATCAATGATACCGGCCAGAGCCCGAAAACCGGGTGGCGGAAGCCGTTTGAAGCCGCCAATACGATTGTGCCTGCGGTCTTGCAACTGTCTTCCAGTCGGGCTGCAAGGTCTGCCGGAAAGAACGGGGTATCAGCGGCAATGGTGCAGATATGACTAGCTTTTGGCTGGTTGTGTCGCACCCATTGCATACCCGCATGCACGCCTGCGAGGGGCCCTGCAAAGCCGCCAAAAATATCCTTTTGAATCGGTACACCCAGGAAGGCCATTCTTTCCGGGTCGCCATTGGCATTGATTATGACCGTGTCTGTTTGCCTTCGTAATCGATCTAGCGCAACCTGAATCATCGGGCGTTCAGCAAGCGCAAGAAAAGCTTTTTCATTGCCGCCCATACGGCTGGAACGTCCACCGGCAACGATCACCCCAATGGTGCCAGTTCCATCAGTCATCGCTGACGAATTCCTGCTTAGCGGGAATGGCCTCTTCACCATCTGATGGTTCATCGTCGAACTCAATGCGCTCATTTCCTGCCAAGGCAATGAAACGTTTGCCGCGCGCACGACCAATCAGCGTTAAACCTGCCTGCCGTGCGAGTTCAACGCCCCAAGCCGTGAAGCCGGAGCGTGAAATCAAAATGGGAATACCCATCATCACGGTCTTGATCACCATTTCCGAAGTCAGCCGGCCAGTTGTATAGAAGATCTTGTCTGACGCGGTTTCGTTATTCTCGAACATCCAGCCAGCAATCTTGTCGACTGCGTTATGGCGGCCCACGTCTTCCATATAGACCAGCGGCCTGTCCTGTTTGCACAAGACACATCCGTGGATGGCCCCTGCTGTCAGATACAGGCTCGGTGCGGTGTTGATCTGTTTGGTCAGCGTCTGGAGCCAAGAAGTCTTCAACACCGCGTCGGGAGAAAGCTGAATGTCCTCGAAGGCTTCGATCACGTCTGCAAATATGGTTCCCTGTGCGCAACCGGATGTCCTGACCTTCTTCTGCAATTTGCTTTCAAAGTCGGTTTCCTCAGGCGTACGAACAACTACCACGCCGAGGTCGTCGTCATAATCGATCTCGTCGACCTTATCGCCGGTCTTCAGCATGTTCTGGTTCAGCAAATACCCCAACGCCAGCAATTTGGGATGATCGCCGATCGTCATCATGGTGACGATTTCCTGGCGATTGAGAAACAGCGTCAACGGCCGTTCGGTGACGACGCGTGTTTCAACCGGTTTTCCGGTCTGGTCGATTCCGGTGACGATGGTTGAAAGGCTTTCGTCTTCAGGATCGGGAGATAGAAGAAAATCTGCCATGATCATTTTTCCGTTGTGTCAGCCTCTTGCAGCGCGACAGTGCGCGCTATGTGCATAACATAGGCAGTTGCAAGCACGGATGCGAACGAAGAAGCCAGCATTAGCAGGATCAGCGGCATTGGGCCTGTCTCGGTGCCAAGTACGGCGCCGCCCAATACGGAAAGCAAGGCGCCACCGCCAATCTGGAAAAATCCACCAAGACCGGAGGCAGATCCTGCAATCTCGGGGCGAACACTGACAATGCCGGCGATAGAGCTTGGGAGGGTGATGCCGTTCCCCAATCCGATGAAAACCACGGGTCCAAAAAACGACAGGCGGTGATCAAGGCCCGAGGCGACCAGTGCCAAAGAAATCAACATGCCAACGCAAGCGACTACCCCGCCCAGCATCATCATGCGGTTGATGCCGATCTTGCGCGCAAAACGGCCTGAAATGAAATTGCCGACGATGTAGCCGATGCCGGCGAAAATGAAATAGAACCCGTACAGGGAAGGCGGGATATCGTAATGGACGCTCGCAAGATAGGCGCTGCCACCGAGAAACGCGAAAAAGGCACCGGAGCCAGCGGCCGATGCCACGGAATATCCCCAGAAACGACGCGAGGTGAACAAGGCCGGATAGCTGCGGAACTGCGCAGAAAAACTTGCGGATTTGTAGCGGGAGGTCTCACCCAAATCGAGCCAGAGCAAGCCAACCAACATGAAGCCGTAAATGATGAGTGCCCAGAATGAGGCCTGCCAACCGTAAAATTCGTCAAGATAACCGCCCAGTATCGGTCCGAGCATGGGCGCCAGCGTCATGCCCATTGTCACATAGCCGATCTTGCTGGCGGATTCGTCGGGTCCGACCATGTCACGAATGACAGCCCGGCCAATTACCATTCCCGCAATTGCTGTTCCCTGTAGGCCTCTTGCAAGCAGGAATATTTCAATCGTCGGTGCGTAGATTGCAAGAACCGTGGCGGCGATGGCCAAGCACGAAAAGAACATCATTACCGGCCGTCTGCCATATCTGTCAGACAGCGGGCCGATGAGGATCTGCAGAAATGCATTGGCAATCAGATATAGCGAGATTGCAAACTGAACGACGACGAAGGGCGCATCAAAATGGGTCGCTATGGCCGGGAGCGATGGCAGGAAGATGTTCATGGCAAGCGGCCCGAACGCGGCTGCCGCGACCAGGGTCGTGATATGCGGAGGTGAATTCCGGTTCAGATACGTGGCTGTGGACATGATTTATTTAATCCCGACCACGTTCAAGAGCGAATTGGAGCCGTAACATTTGACTGCCTTCCCGTGACCTGTTCGCGATACAGCGTGTACAATCCTGCCGTGACAATGATTGCCGATCCCAACATAGAGTAGAAATCCGGTATTTCGTTATAGAAGGCTACGCCGCCAATAATCGAGAACAAAAGAATCGAATACCGAAAAGGAGACACAAATCCTATATCGCCGACACGCATCGCGGCAACTGCAAAAAAATATCCAATAATTATGAAATTCGACGCGAGGCCGATCAGCAGCAATTGCGGGGTGGATATTGGTTGCCAGCCTTCAATCAATGACCAGGTCCCAAAAGCAATACATACGGCAAGCACCGTTACAAGGGTAACAAACAGGGAAGGTATCTCGGTTGCCAGGCGACGTGTGACGAGATCACGAACCATGCAGGCAAGCACTGCTCCCACTACATAGAGGGAGTGAATTGAAAACCCTCCAAAGCCCGGCTTGATGATCAGCAGGACTGCCAAAAAACCGACGATGATCGCGGTTATCCTTCGCCATCCGATCTTTTCGCCAAAGAAATATGCCGCGCCCAAGGTCACCGCAAGCGGCAGAAGTTGCATCACGGCAGAGACATCGGCAATTGGAATATTGAACAGAGCCGTCAGAAAGAGAAAGGTTGCGACGGTCTCGGCCAATGCCCGCAGGAGAACAGGAAAGGATAAGGCGATGGATATCGGCGGGAATTTTCTGAACCAAGCCACCAATGCGCCAACGATCAATGCTGCAAACAGCCCGCGCACGAACACGACCTGGCCGAGATTGAGCTGCCCGCCAAATGACTTGATGATGATGTCATTGGTCGCATAGCCCAGCATCGCCAGAGTCATGAACATGCTGCCGCGCAAATTCGCCTTCGCACTGGTCTGGATGATTGGGGGCATTAGAACGTTCTCTTGTCGAAAGATAGCGCGATAGCAGAACCAGCGCCAAAGTCACGCACAATTCTGCTCTGAGCCTTTCGGGAAAAGCGAATTCAGGAAAAAACTTGCCGAATGAGGTGTTTAACCGCCGGTCATCGACATATGACGGGAAACGGATGGTGCACTGTTTCTGCCAATGACGAAGTCATGCCCCTTGGGTTTGCGGGCAATCGCATCGTCGATCGCCCTAGCGACACGTTGATCGTCCTCGGATTCACGCAAGACGTCGCGTAAATCTGCAGCATCCTCCTGGCCGAGGCACATGAACAGCGTCCCGGTGCAGGTCAGGCGAACGCGATTACAGCTCTCGCAGAAATTATGGGTCATGGGCGTAATGAAACCCAATCGTCCGCCGGTTTCGGCAACGCTGTAATACCGGGCCGGACCGCCTGTCTTGTAGGGAATGTCGCTTAGCGTGAATTGCTGATCCAAGCGTTGCCTTACCAGCGACAAGGGTAGATATTGATCAGTCCGATCGGCGTCTATCTCGCCCAAGGGCATGGTTTCAATAAGTGTGAAATCATAGCCTTCGTCATGAGCCCATTCGATCATCTGGGGAATCTCAAACTCATTGACGTCTTTTAGCGCCACCGCGTTGATTTTGACGGCAAGTCCGGCTTTTTGCGCAGCTTCAAGCCCTTTCATCACCTGTGCAAGGCGTCCCCAGCGGGTGATTTCGGTAAATTTCTTTTCATCCAGCGTGTCGAGGGAAACATTGACCCGGCGCACACCACATTCAT
>JBCCEP010000171.1:0-8387 GCA_039030215.1 Pseudomonadota bacterium | reverse complement strand
GCCACCATTCCGGGCGTAGGCGTCGCGTACATTTCAGATGGGCACACCGAAGCACGATCGACACTGTGTAGATCTACTGCATGCCGTGTTTTGCCCCGTTCCCCAAACGGGCTCCATATTTTTAAAGTCTCATGCAAGAACGGAGAAATCGTTAAAATACGGAAATTACGAGCAATTTTGCGCCAAATCCGTTGCTGAAGTCGATTTTGGGGCGGTTGTTTGTAATTTCTTATCAGATTTCAGATAGGGTTCTTTTGGCGCCAATTGGTCCCCAAGCAATTGCACCGGCTTAATTGCAAAGGGCAAAACATGCGCGAAGACCAGGCAGAGTCCCATAGTCCATCGACCGCTGCGGCCACAGCACTGACTGTGCTTGTTGTCGATGATGATCCGATATTCCGCACATTGATGACAGACGTCCTTGAAGATTGTGCACCCTGCCGTGTCATGACTGCTTCAGACGGGTTGGCCGGTTTGCAGATCTTAGAGTTAGATGCTGAGAGCATCGACGTCGTCACACTGGATCTGAGCATGCCAAATTGTGACGGTGTGGAATTCCTGAGATTGCTTAGCGAAACACGATTTCACGGCCGGCTTGTTCTTATTTCCGGTGAACTTGAAAGTATTCGTGGCAGCGCTGCAAAACTGGCAAAAATGCTTGGTCTAGATTGCTTTGCCATCTTTGAGAAGCCGGTCGACTTTCGCGCCATTGCATCATGCGTGTTAAAGTCTGCAAGCCTTCAGCCGCAGCCAACCGACACCCCCCGGATCAATATCGAGGAAATCAACTCGGGACTGCGTAATTCCCGGCTTTATACGGTTTATCAGCCACGGATTAATCTACAGAGTGGACAGCTGGCGGGAGTTGAAGTTCTAGCGAGAATGCGAAACGAGGAGGGTCGTCTATTCGATGCCGGTCAGATGATCAATCTGGCTGAACAGAATGGAAAAATCACCGACATAACCTGGCGTGTGATTGAGAGGATCTGCGACGATTGCGCAAGCCTGTTTCCGGAACATGATGAGCGTATCAAGGTCTCATTTAATGTGTCGGGATCGATTCTCTCCAATTCCCAGTTCCCCGATCAGCTTTCCGACATGATTCATTTCTCGGAGATGAAGCCTGACAACTTCATTGTTGAACTGACCGAAACCAGGCTTCCCGAAGATGCATCTCTCGCGCTCGAGTCCCTGACAAGGCTTCGAATACTGGGCTTTGGATTGGCTATCGATGATTTTGGCACCGGATATTCCAGCATCGCACAGCTTAAAATGTATCCATTCACGGAGCTGAAAATAGACAAGAGTTTCATGATCGGAGCCAAGACCGACACATTCTCCAAGGCCTGTGTCGAGGCAAGTGTTTCGCTGGCTCGCGAACTGAATCTGAACGTTGTTGCGGAGGGTATTGAGGATCGACAAACTCTCGATCTTGCCAAGGCATATGGCATAGGAGAAGGACAGGGTTACCTGTTGGGGAAACCAATGACATTCGATGATTTTCTGGCCTACAAGAAGAACTTCAGTGCTGACAGCAGGTTCTTGCCAGAAGAACCTTCAATGCCTTGCTAGCGGATGATCCAGGACTTGATCAAATGCGATCCCGCATTGCGTACCACATCATCGCCAGCAGGAGTAAGGGTCTGCGGAGCAGCAAGCTGCCGGGGAACCGTTTTGCAGCAACCGCCGACATGGTTTCAAAATCTGCCGTCTTTTCCGAGATGGCATCTGCGAGAATTTTACCGGCAAGTGTGGCAATCGAAATTCCGTGACCCGAATAGCCCGAAGCCGACCAAATATTAGACCTTAACCGGCTAAATACCGGCAATCGGTTGCGGGTGATGGCCAGCGTACCGCCCCAACCATATTCAATTTCGACATCGCGCAATTGCGGGAAAATCTTCAACATCGGCTTTCGGACAAATGCACGTATATCTGACGGAAACTGGTGTCCATAGGATTCCCCACCGCCGAACAAAAGGCGATTATCCCGTGTGCGGCGAAAGTAATTTATTACGAAACGGCTGTCGGAAACCGCCGAATTATCGCGGATCAATGCCCTAGCATGCTTCTTGCCGAGTGGCTCTGTGGCTATGATGAAATTGTTGATCGGCATGACGCGTGATGCAATTTTCCGGTTCAATCCGTCCAGATATCCGTTACAGGCAAAAATCACCTTGTCTGCCCTGAGATGTTTGTCGGAGGTCGTCGTAAGGACAACCGGATCTGCGGCTTCCACCGAGGCAATTTCGGTATTTTCATGGATGACCACACCTGCCTCAATGGCAAGTCTGGCGAGGCTGAACAGATATTTCAGCGGATGCAGGTGAAAGGCGCCACTGTCGTGCATGCCGCCATGATAATCAGTCGATCCAATCAATGATCGAATTTCATCTTTCTCCAGAAATCTTAGTGCACCATACCCGTATTCGTTATTTATCTTGTCGACATATTCGCGTGTGTGCGGAACAAATCTCGGATGATGATCTGCATGAATGATCCCCTGTCGGATCTCGCATTCGATCGAGTGCTTGGCCACCAATATGCTGACGAGTTTCTTGGCTTCCTCGCCCAGTTTCCAAAGCTTTCTGGAAACGTCTACGCCGAACATTGCCTCCAGATCAGTCTGGTCGCGGCGTTGGCCACTGGAAACCTGGCCGCCATTTCTGCCTGATGCACCCCATCCTATCCGATGCGCTTCCACAATTGTAACCCGGCGTCCTGCCTGGGCCAGATGCAAAGCTGCCGACAGACCGGTAAACCCGGCGCCGATGATGCAAATCTCGGTTTCGCCGTGGCGGAGAATTGACGGCTGCAAAGGAAGGGGCCGCGAGGTGGCCACATACCAGGACTTTGGATATTCGCCCTGGCGGTCATTGGCATGGAGACTATTGAACGTCATTTTCCATGTCAGACGTTAAGCAGGAGGTATTCTCGTTCCCATGGGCTTATCACCCGAAGGTAATCCTCGAATTCCTGCAGTTTTATTGCTTCATACATGCGGCAGAAATCCTCACCGAGCAGTTGACGCAATTGCGGATAGGCATTGAATTGCTTGAGCCCTTCAAACATCTCCCTTGGTAGCGAATGGGGAAGCGAATAGGCGTCTCCGGTAATTGCGCTGCGAGGCTTGAGGCTGCCTTTCATTCCCAGATATCCGCAAGCCAGGCATGCCGCGATTGCAAGATAAGGATTGGCATCCATGCCGATCACCCGGTTCTCGATCCGGCGGTCTTCGGGCTTGGATATCGGAACACGCAGACCGGTTGAGCGATTGTCGATACCCCACTCGGTATTGATCGGGGCTGAAGCGCCAGGAACCAGGCGACGATAGGAATTTACATATGGCGCTAGCAGCGAGATGACTGCGTTGAGGTAGCGCTGCTGGCCGCCCAAAAAGCCATAAAACAGGTCGCTTGGCTCATTCTTGTCATCATTGAAGATGTTCTTACCGTTCTGGTTCGAGACGACGCTTTGATGAATATGCATCGCGCTGCCGGGCTCATTTTCCATAGGCTTTGCCATGAAGGTCGCATAGCAATTACTTTTTAGCGCTGCCTCGCGAATGGTTCGCTTGAAGAAAAAGACCTGGTCGGCCAGTTTCAACGGATCGCCGTGGTTCAAGTTGATCTCTATCTGTCCGGCGCCACCTTCTTGAATGATGGTATCGATGACGATGCCTTGTGCTTCTGCATAATCGTAGATCGTGTCGATGATCTCCGAATATTCATCAATTGCCGAGACCGAATAGGATTGCCTGCCGGCGCCCTGGCGTCCGGACCGGCCAACCGGAGGCTCAAGCGGAAAGTCCGGGTCGATGTTGGGTTTGGTCAGATAAAATTCCAGTTCAGGTGCAATGACCGGCGACCAGCCGTCACTTTCATAGGCGGCTAACACTCGCTTCAAAACATTTCGAGGCGCCAAGATTACCGACTCACCATTCTGGAAGTCCATATCGTGAATTACCTGGATCGTGACGTCCGTCGCCCAGGGCGCTGCGGTCGCCGTCGTCATGTCGGGTGTCAGTACCAGGTCGGTCTCCGATACCGCCCGGATCGTGTCGTAGGCGACATATTCCCCGGTTATCGTCTGATAGAAGATCGAGATCGGCAGAAAGCTCGATTCTGTTGTCAGGAACTTCGATGCAGGCATTGCCTTGCCGCGCGCTATTCCTGCAAAATCGCCGATTACGCATTCGACTTCCTCGACCAGGCGTCCGTCAACCCAATCCTGTACTGATTCTGGAAGATCCGCGACCCACTCGGCAATTTTCTTGCGGCTCATATCGATTTCCGGGCTGGTTTGCGTTGATCTTGCATTGATAACGGATTCGTATCGGTGATCGCCAAAGGTACGCTCAATACAAGCAGGCTGGCAATAGGACAGCTGATCAGCCCCGACCAAGACTTACAAAGATGCCTAATAATTTGGCTTGGAATTGTGTGCGTTATCCAACTAAACTATCAATTACTAAATTTTCAGGGGTATCATCAACAATGAAAAGAACAATCACATTAGCTTCCGCGATAGCGCTCGCAATAATGGCTGGAAATGCAGGGGCAGCCGAGCTTCGTATCTATAACTGGTCCGATTACATCGACGAGGATGTTCTCAAGGATTTCACGGCAGAGACCGGTATTGACGTCGTCTATGACGTGTTCGATTCCAACGAGCTTCTGGAGACAAAGCTGCTTGCCGGTTCAACCGGATATGACATCGTGGTCCCGTCAGCAGAATTCCTTTCGCGTCAGATACAGGCTGGTGTCTTCCAGAAGCTCGATAAATCCAAACTGCCCAATCTTACAAACATGTGGGACAAGGTTAGTGAGCAGACCGCAAAATATGATCCAGGCGGCGAATACTCCATCAACTATATGTGGGGGACAACCGGCATTGGTTACAATGTAGCAAAGGTCGCGGATATTCTGGGTACCGACGAGATCATGTCCTGGGAGGTGATCTTCAATCCCGAAATTTTGGCCAAGTTCAAGGATTGCGGCGTGCACATGCTGGACGCGCCAACCGAGACAGTACCCGCCGCACTGAACTATCTCGGTTTTGACCCGAATACGACCGATCCGGCAGAAATCGAGAAGGCCGGGGAATTGCTGCTGTCAATCCGGCCCTATATCCAGAAATTCCATTCGTCTGAATACATCAACGCCCTTGCAAATGGTGATATTTGCCTGGCGGTCGGCTGGTCCGGAGATGTCATTCAGGCGGCTGATCGTGCATCCGAAGCCGGACAAGGCGTGGAAATATCCTACTCCATCCCGAAAGAAGGTGCACAAATGTGGTTCGACCAGATGGCCGTGCCCAATGACGCCAAGAACGTAGAGGAAGCGCACAGGTTTCTGGATTTCATCATGAAGCCGGAAGCGATCGCCAAGGCGTCAAACTATGTCTATTACGCAAATGGCAACAAGGCATCGCAACCCCTGCTCGAGGCCGATCTCATCGGCGATCCGACGATCTATCCCGATCAGGCCACAGTGGAAAATCTCTATGCAAAACTGCCCTATGATCCAAAGACAACAAGGGTCGTGACAAGGCTCTGGACCAAGGTAACGACCGGCCAATAGGGTGCTCGACGCAGGTAAATGAACGAGGGGGGCACAAGTCTGACCGGGACTCATCAACCACAAGTCTTTGCCCCCTGGCTTGACGAGACTGCAAAGCCAATTGTCGAATTTCGCGGTGTCTCCAAGAACTTCGGCGGATTTACCGCGGTCGACAATGTTTCGCTGAAAATCCATTCGCGCGAATTCTTTGCCTTGTTGGGACCTTCCGGCTGCGGGAAAACCACGCTCTTGCGGATGCTTGCCGGGTTTGAGACGCCAAGCGCCGGCGAAATTCTGGTCGAAGGCAAGGATATATCTACCGTGCCGCCAAACATGCGGCCGATCAACATGATGTTCCAGTCCTATGCGCTGTTTCCGCATTTGACTGTGGAAGCCAATATCGCTTTCGGTTTGCGTCGGGAACGCAGGTCCAAATCCGAGATCAAGGAGCGGACCGACGAAATGCTGCAGCTGGTGCAAATGCAAAAGTTTGCCGATCGCAAACCACATCAGCTATCTGGCGGCCAACGCCAGCGCGTTGCATTGGCGCGGGCTCTGGCCAGAAATCCGAAGATTCTGTTGTTGGACGAACCGCTCGGCGCGCTGGATGCAAAGTTACGCGAACAGACCCAATTTGAGCTGATGAATATCCAGGAGGAGCTCGGCACAACATTTGTCATCGTCACCCATGACCAGGAAGAGGCAATGACCGTGGCCTCACGGATTGGCTTGATGAATCATGGGAATCTGGCTCAGGTCGCCACGCCGGCGGACATCTATGAAAATCCGAATTCTCGCTTTGTTGCCGATTTCATAGGTGACGTGAACCTGATCACCGGTACAGCGGGCGAGACTGCTCAGAAAAATGGCGAAGCGGTCGTTGCGTTTCATCCCGATGGCGGTGAGATGAGCTTCGATGCAAGATGCCCCGACGGGATCCAGCCAGGCACAAAATGCGAGCTGGCGGTCAGACCGGAGAAAATCCATATCTCCGCGACAAGACCAGAATCCGCAGCAAACCTGCTTGAAGGTCATGTCCATGATATCGCCTATGCCGGCAATCTTTCGACCTATCATGTGCGTCTGGCCGATGGCAGCATCGTCAAGGCGCAGGAAGCAAATCGCCAGCGTCTGGGAAACCGCGAAATTACCTGGGAAGATCCGGTATTTCTAAGCTGGGAATCCGGTTCGGCAATCCTGCTGGACCGGTAGGGGAGTAATGATGAATTTCCGGCGCGTATTGATAATCGGCCTACCCTATCTCTGGCTACTGATTTTCTTTCTCGCGCCATTTCTGATTGTCCTGAAAATCTCGCTTTCCGATACGGCTATTGCCCAGCCGCCCTACACGCCACTCCTGGACCTGTCGGCCGGCTGGCAGGGGATCAAGGATTTCTTTGGTGGTCTGGATCTGGAAAGCTTCACCTGGTTGCTTCAGGACAGCCTTTACATCAATGCATTCCTTTCCAGCCTGAAGATTGCCGTCATCTCCACATTTCTGACCTTTCTGGTCGGATTTCCGATCGCCTACGGAATGGCGCGGGCCCCGAGAGGTATAAGGCCGCTTCTGGTCATGGCAATCATCCTGCCGTTCTGGACCAGTTTTCTGATCCGGGTCTATGCCTGGATCGGTATCTTGCGTACTGAAGGCTTGCTGAACCAGTTCCTGCTGTGGACTGGCCTGATTTCCGAACCGCTGCAGGTGATGAATACCAATATCGCGGTCTATATCGGGATCGTCTATTCCTACCTGCCGTTCATGGTACTGCCGATTTACGCCACGCTGGAGAAGATGGATGACAGTTTCTTGGAGGCGGCGATTGATCTGGGCTGTTCCCGGCTGAAGGCGTTCTGGTTGATCACCCTGCCGCTGGCTGCTCCGGGCGTGATAGCCGGTTGTTTTCTGGTTTTCATTCCGGCAATGGGCGAGTTTGTCATACCCGACCTGCTTGGCGGTTCGTCAACGCTGATGATGGGCAAGACGCTCTGGATCGAGTTTTTCTCCAATCGGGACTGGCCGGTTGCTTCAGCGGTTGCGATCATCCTGCTGCTGACGCTGGTCGTTCCCATCGTATTGTTCCAGCGCCAGCTTGAACGACAGCAGGAGGCAGGCCGATGACCCGTCGGTTCACCTGGTTCAATGCCACCTCCCTTACTTTCGGCTTTGTGTTCCTTTACCTGCCGATTCTGCTGCTGATGATCTACAGCTTCAACGAATCCAAACTCGTTACCGTCTGGGCGGGATTTTCAACCAAATGGTATGGCGAACTGGCCCGGAATGAGGCCATGCTTTCAGCCGCCTGGGTGACGCTCCGCGTAGCGGTCATGACGGCGACGCTTGCGACCATATTGGTCACAATGGCCGCCTGGGTATTGGTGCGTTATGGCCGTTTCAGGGGAAGGACGCTTTTTTCAGGCATGATCTACGCCCCCCTGGTGATGCCGGAAGTGATAACCGGGCTCTCACTCTTGCTGTTGTTCATTGCAATGAGCGTTGAGCGGGGTCTTTATACGGTCGTAATTGCCCACACGACGTTTGCCATGTGCTATGTCGCTGTCGTGGTCTCCTCCCGGCTGGTCAGCTTCGACACCTCCCTTGAGGAGGCCGCGCTTGATCTCGGTTGCACACCGGCTGACGCTTTCTTTTCCGTCACGCTGCCGATTATTGCACCTTCGGTGATTGCGGGCTGGCTTTTAGCGTTCACGCTTTCGCTTGATGATCTGGTCATCGCCTCATTCACGACCGGACCAGGCGCGACAACCCTGCCAATCAAGATCTACAGTGCTGTCCGCCTCGGCGTGTCGCCGGAGATAAATGCCTTGTCG
>JBCCEP010000170.1:0-8394 GCA_039030215.1 Pseudomonadota bacterium | reverse complement strand
CGCCGAGCGTGGGTGGGACGGATGGCGTGTCAATTTTGGGAATGTGGGAGTGTGCGGGCCTTCCCTCCCTCTCCCGTTGTATCATTCTCGTACCTCGTTTCACAATTTCGGAAATCGAGGGATTGATCGAACCGATGGCTGATCTCGGTGAGACCGTCGAACAGGGTCAACTACTTGCACGTATCTGGCCCAAGGATCGAACCGGTGTAGACCCTGTTGAATATTACGCCAAACGCACCGGAATTCTTGCCGGCCGCCATTTCCCGGGACTGGTCAAAATGGGTGATTGTATTGCCGTGGTCGGCGTGAAAAGCTAACCGCTAGAACGATTACTCAGTTGTCACCAAAGGGCGGTTATTGGCTTCTAACTATTCCTCAACCGCATTTCCTGTGCGTCCTTGGTAAGAGCGGCCATCCGGAAGAAACCGTGCGCCATTTTGGAATAGGGCGTAAGAAGGAAGAATGTCAGCACGGTAGCCAAATGGATCGGGAGTAACCATGCCACTGCGGCAGACCCGGTCGCAGCATAAAGCGCCAAACCAGTCGCGCTGACTGCAAATAGCAGGAGCACGAAAGCCATCTCGCCGCCCCATACTTTAGGTGCGCCCAGATGCCGGTCTGCCTTCGTCTTTAGCCATGCAAGGCCCGCTGTGCCGATACAAAGCAGAATGCCGCCGGGAACACCCAAGAGTTTCGGTAGACTGAAGAAGCCATAGGGAGCTTCCATCCCAAATAGGTAATGCATGATCGTGCCCGCTGAGGTCGCGGCAAAGCAAAGCAGGAAGCCATACAATGTCGCCTGATGGAAATGCCTGCGGGCCTGGCTGAAGCGATCTTCATCCTCGAAATTGCAACCGTCTCCATGGCCACCATCCAGGTTTTTCATCCGTCCCGCACTCAGACAGGCTGCCCAAATATCACTGATTGCAAGCGGGCCACCGCCGACTGCATGCCAATATTGGCGAAGCGATACGCCGATTGCTGCCAGCGGTAGAAGAAATGCTGGCGTGAAGATTGCCACCATCAGGCCATGAGACATGTAAGCATAAAAACCCGCTCCGCTATCTGGCCGGAGCGCCTGCGCTAGTGCAAACAACAGGCCAAAGGCAACAATCAGTCCGCCACCAATGGCCACACCTGATTTCTCGAACAGCGGTCCAAATCCCCGCGGCCAAGCGAGTGTTTTCCAGCTGTCTAGCCGCACTTCCGCCAAGGCATTTGGCAGGTTCAGGTCGAATTCATGTGGCGCCGTGTACTGACAGGCATAGTAACAACCGCGGCAATGGTGGCAGAGGTTCGCTAATTGCGTGATGTCACCATCGCTGAATGTCCGATGCGCGTGCAGTGATGGAAATACCGAACAATACCCTTCGCAGTAGCGGCAGGCATTGCAGATCTCGGCTTGCCGCCGTGCTTCATTGATCAGTTCAGCCTGCATAAGCCGCAGCCTCCCTTCCGGCGATCCGTCCGAACACGGTTCCGATGGTCATGCCAAATCCTGCCAGATAGCCTTGCCCAAGGATCGAGCCGGCCATCGTCTCACCAGCAGCCCAGAGATTGGAGATCACCCGATTGCCTGCCGCGCATTGTGCCCGTTCATCAACCTTCAGGCCGAGATAGGTAAACGTAACGCCTGTCCGAAGCGAGTATCCGTAATAGGGCGGCTCATCGATTGGACGGGCCCAATTGGTCTTCGCGGGCGTAAGCCCTGTTGTTGCGACACCGTCAAGTTCGGTTGCGTGGAACCCTGATACATCACCACATGCCTTGTTGAATTCCGACACCGTCTTTGCCAGTCGATCGGCCGGTAGCCCCATTTTATCGGCAAGACCTTCCAGCGTGTCTGCCTTGATGGGAGGGAAGACCGACGGCATGAACAAATTGATTGCTTTGGAGTCGATGATCGCATAGCCGACCTGGTCTGGCTGAGCAGCAACCAACCGGCCCCAGATCGCATAGCGCTTGGGCCAGACATCCTCACCTTCGTCGTAGAACCGCTCGGCATTCTTGTTTACCACAATCGAGAATGGAACGCAGTCAAGGCGCGTGACGATGCCGCCGTCAAATTTTGGCGCGCGTCCGTCAATCGCGACAGCATGACATTGGGTAGGATCGCCGACCTGCTCGATCCCCTGATCCAGTAGATCGGCAAGCACCACGCCGCGATTGAAAGGTGTTCCGCGGATCAGGAAGTTCTTGGCAGCCGGTCCCCATGCCCTGGCGAGCCAATCGGTATCGGCTTGAAACCCTCCCGAAGCAACAATTACTGCTTTCGGAGAGACACTCATTACTTCTTTGTCTTGGGTATATTCGACCCTGACGACGCGATCGTCTTCCATCTCCAGATGGGTGACCGCCGCCTCGTAATTGACGGTGACGCCCAATCCTTCCGCAGTTCTGTAATAGGCGTTTACAAGGCTCTTGCCGCCGCCCAGAAAGAAGGCATTGGTTCGAGCGAGCGAAAGCGTGCCGGACAAGGAAGGCTGAAACCGAACGCCGTGCGCCTCCATCCATGGCAGACACTCCTCGGATGTCCTGATGACCATTCGCGCAAGAAACTCGTCCGTCTTGCCGCCGGTCACTTTCATGAGGTCATCGAAATACTCGTCTTCACTGTAGCTTTCGATAAGCGGCCCCAAGGGTCCATCATGCATGCAGCGAAAATTTCGGGTGTGTCGAGAATTGCCGCCGCGATAGGGCTTAGGCGCAGCTTCAAGAATTGTGACGCGAGCACCGGCTTCTGCAGACGTGATTGCGGCACAAAGCGCAGCGTTGCCGCCACCGATAACGATGATGTCTGGATCTGTTTGCACGTTCGCTCCCTTAACAGAATGTGGCTACCACTTCGGCGTTAATTTGACTAATGCAATTTTCCTTGGGATTAATGCGATATGCGGATTAATTTTGATTTTCACGACCTCGAAGCGTTTCTGGCCGTCAAGGAAACCGGGTCTTTTCATCTGGCTTCCGAGCGGCTGGGCCTGTCGCAATCCTCTGTTTCGCGGCGAATACACAAACTGGAAGAGGCGCTTGGATCGTTGCTCTTTGAGCGAACGACGCGAGATGTGCGACCAACGCTTGCGGCAAAGCGGCTTCAAATTCGCGCCGAGACGATGTTGCAGGACGCGCAAGAAACGTCGCGCGCCATGCGGGACGAGAGTGCTGCCTATGCCTTTCAACGCGCACAAACAATAACAGTTGCGACCATTCCAACGGTTGTGCCGGGATTGCTCACTCATGCCGTTTGCAAATTTCAAACCAGGGGAAATAAAGCCCGAATTCGCATTCTCGATCTTGCCGCCAATGAAGTTGCGGAAGCGGTCGCAAATGGCGAGGCCGATTTCGGGATCAGCTCAATTCCGATGCTGGAACCCGCCACGGAGTTTGAGCGGCTTTTCGACGATCCAATCGTGCTGGCAATGCCTTCGGATCACGCGTTAGCAAGAAGGGGCTCTCTATCCTGGCAAGATCTGAAGGGTGAAGCCTTGATCCTGCCTGCGCGCGGTACCGGAAACCGCCTCTTGATTGACGAAGCGCTTGCGCGCAGCCCCAACCCTCTGCATTGGCAATACGAAGTGGGCCGATCGACGACCGCATTGGATTTAGTCTCCAAGGGGATAGGGGTAGCACCACTTCCCAAAATGGCGCTTGTCGACAGGCCCTCTGACAGTATCTGTTGGCGCCCGGTTAACAGCCCAGATGTGTCACGCCCCGTTGGGCTCTTGTCCAGAATTGCCCAAACGGATCTCCCCGTGGTTGGGAAGCTTAAGGAGGAGCTTACCGAAACCGTGGGCTCACTTCTCGAAACTGCTCATGATTGATGCTGCAACTTCACGGAGTTTTTTTGCAGCAGGAGATAATGTGCGACCGCGATAGGTTACGATCCCAAGCTGCCGACTGACCACTGGTTTCGATATTGGCACAGTGGCAATATCAAGGTCTTTACGCGAAAGACGGACCAGGGAGGGGATAGCCGCAATGCCAATTCCTCTGCCGACCAGCCCGAGTTGAGAATGAAAATGGCCAACCTGCAGGTCATTGGAAAGCTGATCATATCGATCGCCAAGATTTCTCTGCAGAATTTTTCGGGTACCGCTTTCGGTTCTAAGTAGGACAAACCGTTCGTTTTGAACTTCTGCCCAAGTGGTGGATTTGCATTGCGCCAGCGGATGGCTCTTATGACAGACTATGACAAACTGGTCATTGATTAGCGCTTCGAACTCAAGCTCGGGATGACCCTCGCCAAATTGGGCTAGGGCCAATTCGGATTGACCGTTCAGGACCTTCTCGAGCGCTTGCGGACTGGAATCTTCATGAACGCGAACGCGGATATTTGGATGGGCATCTTTAAACTTCTCCAATATCTCCGGCAGGAGCGTATCCGAGATCGTCATATTGCAGGAGAAGGAGACAATTCCTCTCCGTACTTTTACGATCTCATTGATGTCATCGACCGACCGGTTGAAGTCTTCTACAATTCTGATTGCCTTCGGTAAGAACTCCAGCCCAAGGGTCGAGACCGATACCGAACGAGTGGTCCGATCCAGAACCGCCGCGCCGAGCGAATTTTCAAGTTTTTTGACGCGCCGGGAAAGCGCTGACTGCGTGACAAGAAGCTCATCTGCGGCCAGTGCAAAGCTGCCCAACCGGGCCACGACAACAAAGGCGGTGATGTCATCCAGGGTAATATCACGGATCATTTATTAGTTCCTAAAAATCATTAATCTTTGATTTTTTTGAATTTGCCTAATTGATCCGCCTATGTCAACCTGCACCGGATATCAAATCAAACAGCACTCTTGCAACTTTCCAAGGGAGGAGAAGATCCATGTGGGATGGCTTGAAGAAATTGGTGATTGGTGCAGCCGTGGCAACGGTTCTATCGCTTCCGGACGCGGCCCAGGCAGGCGATGATTTTAGCCTGGAGGGTAAAACAGTCACCTGGGTTGTCGGATTTCGTGAAGGTGGCGGTACCGACCGCCTGACCCGCGTTTTACAGACCAAGATGAGCGAAAATCTGCCTGGCAATCCGAACGTCATCGTTCTGAACAAGCCGGGAGGCGGCTCGGTAACGGCCTCCAACGATTTCCATGCAAATGCACCTGCAGATGGCACCATGCTGATCATGGCGTCCACGTCCGGCCTTCTTCCCGTTTTGATGGGTTCAAAGGTTGCCAAATACGACCCGAATGAATGGGTGGCGATAACCGGATTTGCACGTGGTGCTTCGCTTTATGCGATCAGCGACGATATTGGTGTTGGCGGCAAAGACATGAAAGCCGATTACGAAGCACTCAAAAACGCCAACATCCGTTTTGGTACCGAAACACCGTTATCGGCAGAACTGCTCGACTTCGTTTCCATGGAAATGCTGGATATTGACGCCAACTATCTGTTCGGCCTGTCATCCAAGGATGCCGAAGCAGCATTTCAGCGCGGCGAGATGAACATGAACACCGACAACACCCGTTCCTATCTGAAGGATTATGGTGAGGATCCGAAGGTGAACCCGGTCTGGAGCTATGGCGTGATCGACGAGAACGGCGATCTTCAACGCGACCCGGATCTTCCGGATGTGCCGACATTCCCAGAATTTTATGAAGCCGTGACAGGCAACAAGCCTGAAGGTCCGGCCTATGAAATGCAGAAGTCTCTGATGAATGCAAAAGTCATGCTTTCCAAGGCGGTTATGTTGCCAAAGGGTACACCTGACCACATCCGTGAGGTCTACATCGAAGCAATGAAAAACGTGACCTCCGACCCAGAAGTTGCCGCCGCACTGCCCCGCGAAATCGGATCAATGCCGCTTAACTTCGGCGATGACACCCAACGTGCGCTGGCAAGCGGTACAGCCTTGGATCCGGAAGTACGAGATTGGGTCGCAGCATTCCTCCAGGAACGGTTCGATACCTCCCTCGATTGATACACGGACTGCGAAGCAAGTTGGGTGGTGCCATGCGGGCACCACCCAATCCCTAATATTATCTGCGCCCAATCTGATAATGTCCCAGGCATGGTCTTCGATGAGACGGGGCCTGCGTAGATGCCGCTTGGCGGGCAATTGACAGGAAAGGTGACATGTCGGAAGCCGCACTATCAGCTCTGGCCCAATTGACATCCTTGCAGACAATGCTGGCTTTGGTTGCCGGAGTTGTTACAGGTTTGGTCGTAGGGATCCTGCCGGGACTGGGCGGAACTGCCGGCCTGGCGCTTCTCTTGCCACTGGTTTTCGGTATGGATCCCAATTCGGCCCTGGCCATGATGATCGGCCTGCTGGCGGTGACCACGACATCAGATACTTTTCCCTCTGTCTTGATGGGTATTCCCGGGACTTCCGGTTCCCAGGCAACGGTGCTGGATGGTTTCCCGATGACCAAGAGAGGAGAGGGCACCCGGGCCCTTTCCATCGCTTTCGTATCCTCGCTTGCCGGCGGTATCTTTGGCGCCTTTGTCCTTTCCTTCGCAGTGTTCTTCGCAAAACCCATAATTCTGCAAATCGGGTTTGGCGAACAGTTCATGCTGGTGATCCTGGCACTATCCATGGTCGGTATTCTGACGGGCGCAAATTTGTGGAAGGGATTGGCGTCTTGTTCCCTGGGTTTGTTGCTGGGTGCTTTGGGTGCCGCGCCTCTGTCCGGGGTACAGCGCGCAACATTCGGAACAGAGTACCTCCTCGATCCATTGCCGCTCGTGGTAATTGGTCTGGCCATGTTTGCCACGCCTGAAATCGTCGACCTGTTGCGGCGTCAATCAAGCATTTCGGAAACCGGTAAACTGGCTCCGACTGGCTGGATGCAGGGGTTGAAGGATTGGGCCGGCAACTGGTGGCTTTCCTTGCGGTGTTCGATGATTGGCTCGCTGATCGGCGCTTTGCCAGGCCTCGGCGGAAGCGTGGTCGACTGGATCGCCTACGGTCATGCTGTCCAGACTACCAAAAATCGCGAGTCTTATGGGACTGGTGACCCGCGCGGCATCGTCGCGCCGGAATCGGCAAATAATGCAAAAGAAGGCGGCGCCTTGGTCCCGACTTTGTTGTTGGGCATCCCCGGCTCCGGCAGTATGGCCATCCTCCTGGGCGGACTGGTGTTGATCGGTATCGAACCCGGCAAGGACATGATCGACAACAATATGGACAAGGTCTATCTGATGATCTGGTCCATTGCCGCGGCCAATATTGTCGGAGCCGGGATTTGTTTCTTCCTTGCACCGCAGATCGCAAAAGTGACCACAATCCGCTACACGCTGGTCGCGCCATTCATGATCGGCATAATCTTTTTCGCTGCCTTCCAGGCAACACGTAACTGGGGCGATTTGATCGCGCTCTTGCTGCTGAGCGTCCTGGCGATTTACATGAAACGTTTTGGCTGGTCACGCCCCGCACTTCTGATCGGTTTCGTCTTGTCGGAGCGGGTGGAGGCATCTGTTTATCAGACAGTGACCTTATACGGATTCTCGTTCCTGGAGCGGCCAATTGTTCTCGTTCTGGTGGCGCTGACACTTGTGTCGATTGGCTTGGCGGTTTTCTTCAAACAATCAAGCTCGGAGGCAGTCACCGCCGAAGGCCCGCACAGCCATTTGCGAAAAGGCCCCCAGTGGATATTTATCTTCGGGGTTATTGCGCTTGCTGCCTATATTTTCCAGGACGGATTGCAATTCAACCGGCTGACGGGTCTTTTCCCGATGGTGGCGTCGATAAGCACCATCATATTCCTGGCACCCATCCTTTTCGTCATGCTGACCAGAAACGCGCCTTCAGAATATTTCTATGACGCTGAACTGAAAAATGCCCCGGAAGGCGGCCGGTCCGCAGAATTTTATATCGGCATGCTTGTCGTCATGCTGCTGTTTTCCGGCCTCGTCGGATTCGTATTGGGTATCGCGACCTTTATCGCAATTTTCCTGTGGCGTGCTGCCAATCTGGAATGGTGGAAGGCCATTATTGGTGGAGCGGGATTTGTCTTGTTTTTAGGAATCCTCTCCAACCAGCTGACCCTGCGTTATCCGACCGGCCTGCTCCAGAACTTCGTAACCCTACCTTGGCCCTTGCAATAGGAACCTGATCCGATGAACGTAGAAACAGTCAATGAAAGCGTTACCCAGGAGCTGGTCAGGTTTGCAGTCGGCACCCAATATGCCGACTTGCCGGAAGAGACCATAGAGATCGCAAAACGCTGCATCGTAGATGGCACAGCTTGCATGATGGCAGGTTCCACCGAGCCGGCGCCCGGTATTTTGCGGAAATTCGCCCGGGAGATTGACGGAAAAGCAGCCGCTCGCACCCTGGGTAAGGAGTCGATGAAAGTTCCGGCCCATTTGGCTGCGCAAATCAACGGCATGTCAGGCCATGCGCTTGATTGGGACGATACTGCACTTTCCGAAGAAAAGGACCGGTCT
>JBCCEP010000169.1:0-8396 GCA_039030215.1 Pseudomonadota bacterium | reverse complement strand
CGCGTGAACCGCTCGCAAGCTCAGTTCGCAGGCGTTGATATGACGTTCCAAGAACTGCGTCAGTCGCTGCCTGCCGTTGAGAGTATCGATACGTTCTTATCGTCGCATCAAGTTGCGAGACCTCTGTTACTTCCCCAGGCCCGGCACGCAGTGAGAACCGCTCACAAAACGGTGCGGGTTCCAGTGCAATACCTGTTGCGGCAAATCGTCGGCCAGACAGCGGCTCTGATTGAAGAACTTTATCCATTCAGTTTGCTCCCGTCGGGATCGATGAACACAGTTTCACAGACTTCAACCGCAATAGCGCCATTGGCCATCGGCACATGCAATTTCTCGCCCATTCGCGCTCGTCCGTTTTCAATCAGGGCCAGGGCGATTGAGCGTCCGCAATTTTCCGACCAGTAGGACGAGGTGACAAAGCCAATCATTTTCATCGGTATCGGTTGATGGGGGTCTTCGACAATTTGTGCGCCTTCTTCCAGGACTTCCCGAGGATCAAGTGTTTTCAATCCGACCAGTTGACGTCTGCCGTCCGCCACGAGGTCAATTCGCTTCAGGCCGCGAATTCCGACAAAATCTGTTTTCTTCTTGCCGATGGCCCAGGACAGGTTCGCATCGTCGGGCGTTACCGTGCCGTCGGTATCCTGCCCTACGATGATGAACCCCTTTTCAGCACGCAGAACATGCATGGTTTCGGTGCCATAGGGGGTCAGTCCGAGGGGCTGGCCACGTTCCCAGATCGTTTCCCAGACCGATCGCCCGTAATTGGCCGGTATATTGATTTCAAAGCCCATCTCACCGGTAAAAGAAACCCGCATCAGCCGGGTGGGTACGCCGCAAAACCGGCCTTCGCGGATGGACATGTGGGGCATGTCATCCAGATCGATATCCTCGACGAAGGGTTCGATTATTTCCCTTGCCTTCGGACCCTGGACTGCGACAACCGCCCATTGTTCCGAAGTCGATGTCAGCCAGACCTTCCAGTCGGGAAACTCGGTCTGGAGATAGTCCTCCATGTGATTGAGGACCCTGGGGGCGCCACCGGTCGTGGTCGTTACATGGAACCGGTCTTCTGCCAATCTGCCGACCACGCCGTCATCATAGATGAAACCATCTTCGCGCAGCATAATCCCGTAGCGACATCTGCCCACCGCCAGTTTCTGCCAGGGGTTGGTGTACATGAGTTCCATGAATTTGACGGCGTCCGGGCCGACGACTTCAATCTTTCCGAGCGTTGAAGCGTCAAAGATACCGGCGGCATTTCGCGTGGCAGCACATTCGCGATTGACTGCTGCCAGCATGTCCTCGCCTGGTCTGGGGAAATACCAGGCCCGCTTCCAGTTGCCGACATCCTCGAACACGGCGTCATGTTCGATTGCCCAGCCATGAATGGGCGTGGTTCTGGTGACGTCGAACAATTTGCCCTTGGCATGATTGATGATCGTGCCGAAGGTGACGGGTGTATAGGGGGCTCGAAAAGTCGTGAGCCCGATATCGGGTATTTCCCGGCCCAGCTCGGTAGCGGCAATGGCAAGCCCGTGCATATTGGACATCTTGCCCTGATCGGTAGCCATGCCTGTGGTGGTGTAGCGTTTTACATGTTCTATCGAGAGCATGCCTTCACGAACCGCCAGACGGACATCCTTTGCAGTGACGTCGTTCTGAAAATCAATGAATGACTTGTCGAAAGCCGATCCTGGCTGACCATTGGACGTTCCGATCTGGTGTCCGACCATGGAGCCGGTTTCTTCACAGCTTACCGGCTTGGATCCTGTTGCTTTGGCGGCGTCGGTCAACGTTTCGGACAGAGATTTCGCTCCGTTGCAACCACCGATACAAATACAGTTTTCTGCCGCCTCATCAGGCAGGAAACGTCCGCTATCGGCATCGAAAGCCAGTCTCCCTCTGCTTTGCGAAAACAGATGAACCGATGGCGTCCAACCCCCGGAGACGATCAGTGCGTCGATCGGGATTTTTTCCTTGCCGTGGCCGTTTTCGGCCTCGACTGTCATTGAGCTGATCCGCAAGCGCCCCGAAGTCGCAGTCACCTTGTGGCCGGGTTTGACGGCAATGCCCAGATCATTTGCCTTTGCCAGCAATTGCGAGGGCACCTCACTGCGTGCGTCGACAATCAAGGCGATTGGAGAAGCTGCCTCGTGAAGATCAAAAGCGGCTTGCCAGGCAGAGTCACAGGCGGTGTATACGCCGACCCGCTTGCCGATGGAGACACCAAAGTGGTTGGTGAACATTTGCGCTGCCGAAGCAAGCATGACGGCAGGGCGATCATTGCCAGGAAAGACCAGATGTCTCTCGATTGCGCCGGTTGCGATCAGCACCGTCTCGGCACGAACCTGCCAAAGTCTCTCGCGGGGCATTTCCGGATCGGGATTGGCCAGATGGTCGGTGACGCGTTCGGCAAGTGCCACCATGTTCGCGGTATGATATCCGAACGCTGTTGTCCGATTGAGGATCGTGACGTTGTCCAAACGCCGTAACTCTGCAATTGCGGAAGCCACCCAATCCATTGCCGGTTGACCGTCAATTTGCGCGTGGATGTCGGCGCGCAGATGTCCGCCGAAATCCGCGTTTTCGTCGCACAGAATTACCGTCTTGCCCTTGCGCGCGGCTGCAAGCGTTGCGGCGATCCCCGCCGGTCCGCCGCCAGCAACCAGAACGTCACAATGTGCGTAACGATTGGCGTAGTTGTCGGGGTCGGCTTCTGTTGGTGCGGTTCCCAGACCGGCTGCTCGACGAATGAACGGCTCGTAGACATGTTTCCAGAATGATGCCGGCCACATGAATGTCTTGTAGTAAAACCCTGCCGGGATAAACGGTCCGAAGAAATCGTTGACAGCCCCGACATCGAAATTGAGCGCCGGAAACCTGTTCTGGCTGTTCGCCTGCATGCCATCGAATACTTCCTGAACCGTCGCCCTTACATTTGGTTGCCTGCGCGCGGTATCGCGGGCGATATCGACAATTGCATTGGGTTCTTCAGGACCGGCGCTCAATATTCCGCGCGGGCGATGGTATTTGAACGACCGTCCTGCAAGGTGAATCCCGTTGGCCAATAGTGCCGAAGCCAGCGTGTCGCCTTCATAGGCGTTCAGGCTTTTTCCATCCCAGGAAAACGAGATGCTACGGGCCCGGTTCAGCCTGCCCCGGTTTCTAATCCGGTTGGCGCCGGCGGTGGCAGATGAAATGCTCATTTGGCCTTGTCCGCCTTGGATGGAGCTGAATCAGATTTTTGGGCTACCGGTTTCTTGGCGATGGGTGCGGCTGCCTTGATCTGCTCCTCAGTCAGTTCCGGTTTCGGTTCACCTGCCTTGTAGGTCATGATGAACTTGTCGGAAACCGAGTTTCGAACCGCGTTGAAAAACCGTCCGCAGCCATGGGTATGGCGCCATCTTTCGAAAACGATGCCCTTCGTATTGTCACGAATGAAGAAGAATTCGGCGAATTCGGCATCAGAAATATCGGCGATGTTTGCCGGTCTTGCGATATGAGCTTCACCGGCGCCCTGAAATTCGATTTCCGGGCGGTGTTCCTGGCAGTAGGGGCAATAGATTAGCAGCATGTTATTTATTCAACTTGTCGTCTTCGGGCGGATCCAAATCACTAATGTAGACACCTAGAGATTTAAGGGATATCCCGAGGGAAGATATCGGATCTGTATACGGCCCAGCATAGGGGCGGTTTGGATTGCCGTGGTACGTACGGTCGACAAGCCAAGTATTTAACCATGGCCCAATTCCATACACACCAAGGCACAACATCGTCATGAGGGACAAAAATATTTCCAGCGCCTCTTTCATGCCAGCGTCAATTTCCATGAAAGTCGAGAAAGATACATCCAAAGAAACAGGCTTACTGTCCCAACAATCAGCACCAAAGAGTTCGTCTTTCGTGTCATCATGATTCCCTAATGCGCCACGGCAGCGGCTGCTGCCTCGTCAATCAAACGGCCAGTCGTAAAGCGTTCCAGCGTATAACCGGCATTGATCTTGTGCGGTTCATCCTTGGCGATCGTGTGCGCAAAGACATGACCGGAGCCGGGCGTCGCCTTGAACCCACCGGTTCCCCATCCGCAATTGACGTAAAGCCCCTTGACCGGCGTCTTAGCTATTATGGGAGAACGATCGGGGGTTACATCGACGATACCGCCCCAGGAACGCAGCATTTTCATGCGCGAAAACATCGGGAACATCTCGCAGATTGCCTCGAGCGTGTGGCTGATAATATGCATGCCGCCGGTCTGGGAATACGAGGTGTACTGATCGGTGCCGGCGCCGATGACCAATTCGCCCTTGTCGGATTGGGAAATATAGGCATGCACGGTATTTGACATGACCACACATGGGAAACAGGGCTTGACCGGTTCGGATACAAGCGCCTGCAGCGGGTAACTTTCAAGCGGCATGCGAACACCTGCCATTTCCATCAAGACGCTGGTGTGCCCTGCCGCGACTATTCCAACCTTGCTTGCGCCGATGCTTCCCCTGGTGGTTTCTACACCTGTTACCTGACCGTTGCCGTCCCGGTTTACTCCGGTGACCTCGCAATTCTGAATTATGTGAACACCCATGGCAGAAGCCGCGCGGGCATAGCCCCAGGCAACTGCATCGTGCCGGGCGACGCCGCCGCGTCTCTGCAGAGCGGCACCCATGACAGGATATCTGAGCGAACTGGATATATTGAGTGGCGGACAGTAAGCCTTGGCAGCATCGCGATCGAGCCATTCATTGTCGACGCCGTTTAGCCGGTTTGCGTGGATGTGGCGTTGCGCAACCTGCACATCATGTACATTGTGGGCAAGCATCATCACACCACGCTGGGAAAACATGACATTGTAGTTGAGTTCCTGGCTCAGCGTCTCCCAAAGCTTGATCGCATGATCATAAATGCCGGCGGATTCGTCATACAGGTAATTGGACCGGATAATCGTCGTATTTCGGCCGGTGTTGCCGCCGCCGAGCCAACCTTTTTCCAGGACTGCGACGTCGGTAATTCCGTGCACTTTGGCGAGGTAATAGGCGGTTGCCAGGCCGTGGCCGCCAGCGCCAATTATTATCACTTCATATTTGGCACGTGGCTCGGGGTTTTCCCATTGCCGATCCCAACCCTTGTGGGCGCGCATGGTCTCGCGGGCCAGGGCAAAGCCAGAAAATTTGCGCATTACGGTATTGCTTTCCCTTGTTACCGGTCAGGTCTTATCACAAACAAAAATTGTCGGAAATCGCAAGATATGATCGAATGACGCCAATGATAATGCCGTGGCAGTTGAAAGATTGTCGCATTACGACGTCGGCTTTGGGCATAACGCCGGTGAAATTCAATGAAATCAGGCAAAGGCCAGTTACCAGCCTGGCTTGACGCACAAGACCTGATCCGTTATCAGAAGCCCAATTGCAGCGCGCCCGGTAACGGAGACGCGCTTTTGTTTGTATTGGCTATTGAGCCAGCAACTTCGGTCAGAACGATGAAAGTCAAGAACTCGCTAAAATCGCTGAAATCCCGCCACCGTGCGAACCGTTTGGTCCGCCGCAAGGGACGCGTCTACGTAATCAACAAGGTCAATCCGCGGTTCAAGGCCCGTCAGGGATAATTGGCAGCTATAAACTGTGCAAATCTGCGTATTGATCTGACTGAAAAGCGATTCACATAAAATTGGGTTTGACGAACCGGATGCGGCGATTACATTTACCGCATGCGATATCTATTGTTTGCAGCGATTTTGATTGTCGGGACAGCGCTTAGCGTTACGGCAAGCCTTGCCGAAAATCCTGCAAAATCCGATCTTACATATTCGGACGAATTTTTTGCTGGCCACATTATTCTTGCCGCCGATGAACCGGAAGTCGGGAATGAGGCGACGCCATCTGATGAGACTGAAATCGAGGCAAATGTCTCAAACGATCAGCTGGATCCGTTATTTGCCCAACTGAAATCCGAAAGCCGTGCGTCGAGCGCGAGCCGGATTGCCCGGCAAATTGTTGCAATCTGGAACGACTCCGGATCAGATTCGATCAATCTGCTGATGCAATGGGCATCAGAAGCCATGGGGAAAAAACAATATACAGTCGCGCAGGATTTGCTTGCACATGTGACCGTTTTGAAACCGGATTATGCCGAGGGCTGGAACCGGCGCGCGACGCTTTATTTCATGATGTCGGACTACGGAAAATCGCTTTCAGATATCGAACAGACATTGCGGCTCGAGCCCCGGCATTTCGGTGCGCTTTCGGGTCTTGCTGCGATCATGCAAAAGACCCGCAAGGACAAGCGTGCGCTTGATACATGGTATCGGGTTCTGGATATCTATCCCGCCAACAGACAGGCTCAGAAAACGGTTATCGACCTGGAAGAAAAGCTCTCCGGAGAGGGTATCTAATCCACGATGTTCGGTCTGAAGCTTTTCTTTTGGCTGGCGATCATCCTCATTGCCGGCTCAATCATCGCCACGCAAATCATTGTTCGCAGGGTTGAGGCAAAATTTCCCGCGATCGGTGATATTGCAGTCATTGATGGCGTGCAGATGCATTATCTGGACATTCCCGCCGGGCCTGATGCGGATCTTGAGCCGATGATTTTCATCCATGGCGCAAGCGGCAATGCGCGTGATCTTTATGGCGCGTTTATTGACCAGCTGGAAGGTCGAGCCCGTCTAATATTTGTTGACCGCCCCGGTGCAGGATATTCCGAAACGGGTTCGGAAGGGAGCGCACCGCTTGGACGCCAGGCAGAACTGATTGCCGGATTGCTTGACCATCTCGACATCGATAAAGCGGTTGTTGTTGGGCATTCGCTGGGTGGCGCAATCACCGCTGCCTTGGGGGTAGATCATCCGGAAAAAGTGGCGGGCCTGGTTTTTCTTGCACCAGCCACCCATGTCTGGCCAGGCGGCGATGTCACCTGGTATTACGACATTACAAACACACCGATTCTGGGGTGGATGTTCAGCGAAACATTGGCAGCGCCTGGAGGCAGGCTAGTCATGCGCACCGGCGTGAAGGGGGTCTTCAAACCCAACAAGGTGCCATCAATATTCCATGAAAGGGCAGCGACGGAACTTGTGCTTCGGCCGCAGAACTTTCGATATAATGCTGCCGATGTCGGCAATCTATATGCGTTTGTGGAGGAGATATCCCACCGATACGGCGAAATATCAGTGCCTACTCTGATCATTGCGGGTGATAAGGACGACGTTGTCTCGACAGAAATTCACTCGGTTGCACTGAATAATGAAATTGCTGAATCGAAACTGGTAATCCTGCCGAATACCGGTCATGCGCCGGCCTACACGTCGACCGACAGAATTGTGGAAGAAATTGAATTGCTTAACCAGAAGATTGGCGCAAATGATCAGGGGATGCGGGTAAGCGGCTGATCACTGCATGCTGTCTTCAAGTTTTGGGGGATGTGCTCAGATGGCCGACATTCCATCGCTTGAAACAAACGCTATCCGCAACATGTTTGTGGAGCCGGGGGTACGTAAAGGAACGCCTGCGGTGATAATCAGGCGATCGCCCGGATTTGCGTAATCCTCGTTGACGGCAATCAGGCAAGCCCGGTCCACCATGTCATCAAGATCATTGGCGTCTTCAGTGACCACACAATGCAGCCCCCAGACAAGCGCGAGCCGTCTTGCAGTTCTGGCAACAGGTGACAGGGTGACGATCGGACGGGCAGGGCGTTCTCTTGCCGCACGAAGCCCGGTCGTGCCGGATGCCGTGTAGCAAACGATCGCCGACAAATTCAGCGTTTCGGCGATCTCGCGGGCGGCCAGCGAGATTGCATCGGCGCCGGTTGATTCGGCTGAAGGCCGCTGTGCAGTTAAGATGTCACGATAGGTCGGGTCGCGTTCGACATGCTCAGCAATCGAATTCATGGTGGCAACAGCCTCGACCGGATAGTTTCCGGCCGCAGATTCCGCCGACAGCATGACGGCATCTGCCCCCTCATAGACAGCTGTGGCAACATCGGAAACTTCCGCACGGGTCGGAACCGGTGCCGCAATCATCGATTCCAGCATTTGCGTGGCGACGACGACCGGTTTGCCGGCACGGCGGCATTTGCGGGTAATCTGCTTTTGAATGCCCGGCACTGCTTCCAATGGCATTTCGACACCCAGGTCGCCGCGTGCCACCATTACGGCATCGGACAGGTCAATGATCTCATCAAGGCGTTCGATGGCCTGGGGCTTTTCGATTTTCGCCAGTACGCCAACGCGGCCTCGGGCAATTTTACGAACTTCGGCCATGTCGTCCGGTCTTTGCACAAATGAAAGCGCAACCCAGTCGACTTCTGATTGCAACGCTTTTTCGAGGTCTCCGCGATCCTTGTCGGTCATTGCGCCCTGATCGATTTCGGTATCCGGCAGGCTCACACCTTTTCTG
>JBCCEP010000168.1:0-8409 GCA_039030215.1 Pseudomonadota bacterium | reverse complement strand
GCGCCTCGATGATCTTCAGATGCTCATTGATTGCCGGCAGTTCGAAGAATTTCTCATTGGCGACGATGTTCAGCCGGAAAATACGGACATGTTCGGTTGCCAGTTTTTGGGCCGTTACCAATATTGGATTACCGTAGAACTCTATGACCATGTCATGCAGTAACATGTCCACGCGGTTTCGTTCCCTGAACAATGTATCGTCTGGGCGTTCCACTGCCTGGAAACTTTCAATGAATGAGAGCGTTTCGGACTTGATTGTCTCAACCATTTCTGCGGGCGCATTCTCGGCGAAATAGGCCACCGCCGGTCCCTCGATGATCTTTCTGGCATCAATTGCCTGTTTGAAGGCAAGGCGGTCAATCTGAATGACACGAATTCCTCGCTTTGGCAGCAAGGTGACGATCCCCTCGGATTCCAGGGCCTTGAGGGATTCGCGTACGGGTCCGAGCGGGACCTCGAGTAAATCACATATTTCACGTTGAGAGAGAAAATCACCGGGCTTGATCCTGCCGGCAAACAGCGCTTCCTTGAAACGACGATGCGCCACCCTGCGCAGGCTGTCCGGCTGATCTTTGGATTTGGATTTTTCTATCAGACCCATGGCATGTTTCCTTCAACTGCACGTTTTTAGCGCACTTGGAGCACGAATGAAATGCTGACGCGATATCGCAAGCCGCAGCAGCAAGCCAGCCTCAATACTGCAATAGTGCACAGACAGAATTATCGGGTTAGTCGAGACGATCAGGACGAATCTCGACTAATATTCCATCGGGTGGAAAATGATCTACAACGATGAATGTGGACGGTCGATCAATTTCCTTTGACGGCGTGATGATACTCGGATATCATCTGAGATACCAGCTTAAATTTCTTAATACTTGCAAGTGACGAGAAGCCGGAATGCAGCAGAAAAACGCGGATATGCTCTACGGGGCCGTTTTGGCAGGAATGGCGTGTGCGATGTTCGCGCATACATTTTCGCCGATCTACCAAAACGAATTCCTTTTCGGTGACGTTTCCACCGTGTTTTTTCCACGGGTCCTGCTCGGAATCATTTTCGTGCTCTCCTTGATGCTGGTCATAAAGGGAAAGCTTAATACCAGCGATGCAGTGCTGACCCAGATAAATGTAAAGCGCGTGTTGCTGACTGGCGGAGCTACGCTGATCACCGTAATCGGCGTCTGGTATCTCGGTTACCTTGTGATGATGCCCGTGGGTGTATTTCTGATCGGCATTGCGCTTGGTTATCCCAATCTGGTGATCCTCGGCGTAACTAGCCTGGTCTCTCCCCTTGTCGTCTGGGTGGTCCTGGCCAAGTTCGCCCAGGTTTCTTTTGCTCCTGGCACTTTGCTTTAGGAGGGAACATGATTGAATTTATTCCCTCTGCCTTCGCTGCCACGTTTTCGGTCTCGGTACTGCTGGCGCTGGCTGTAGGCACGTTTGCCGGAATCATTATCGGCGCCCTGCCCGGTCTTGGCACCGTCCTTGGACTGGTGATGGCATTACCGTTCACCTATGTGATGGATCCGGCAACCGCAATTGCGCTGCTTCTGTCCATCTATGTCAGTTCGATATATGGCGGCTCGATTTCGGCGATTCTGATCAACGTTCCTGGTACACCACAATCCGCCGCGTCGGTGTTTGACGGTTATCCGATGGCGCAACGCGGCGATGGTGCGCTCGCACTCGGTTATGCAACGGTCGGCTCTTTTATCGGAGGAATCTTCTCCCTGATCGTCCTGGTGTTGATCGCGCCGCAACTGGCTAAATTCGCACTTCAGTTTGGGCCCATTGAAACCTTTGCGCTGATTGTATTCGCCCTTACCACAATTGCCTGGGTATCAAGCGGCGAAATGCTCAAGGGTCTTTTGTCCGCTACGATCGGCCTTTTCCTCGCCCTGATCGGCCCTGACGCCATGACCGGGCAGATCCGGTTCAATTTCGATAGCCTGTTTCTGTCTGCAGGGCTGACGGTTATCCCGTTGCTGATCGGTTTTTTCGCGGTTTCCGAAATCCTGTATCAGGCCGCAGTCCTCAAGGATGTGAAGCTACCGGCCGTCACCTCTGGTGGATTCAAGCTGGCGCCTTGGTCGGAGTGGAAGCCGCGTATCATGGTGATTTTGCGCAGCTGCGGGATCGGCAGTTTCATCGGTGTCCTGCCTGGTACAGGCGCGACGGCGGCGGTGTTTGTCAGCTATGCCGATGCAAAGCGCAGATCGCCTAATCCTGAGGACTTCGGCAAGGGTGAACCAAGCGGTCTTTTGGCTTCAGAAGCCTCCAACAACGCTGTCAGCGGCGGGGCTATGGTACCGATGATGGCGCTTGGCATTCCGGGCGATGGCGGCACCGTTGTACTCATGGGTGCTTTGACAATTCATAATGTTATCCCCGGCGTCAGGTTGTTTTCCCAGCAGCCGGATCTGGTCACGCTGATCTTCGTGCTGCTGTTCTTGTCCAATATCCTGATGCTGTTCATCGGCGGATTTGGCGCCAACATATTTTCACGCATGCTCAGAATTCCGACGACCCTTCTCATGCCGTTGGTCTTCATGATGTCGGTCGTTGGGGCCTATGCAATACGTTCCAATCCGGTCGACCTGTTTGTGGTCGTCATCTTCGGCGTCATCGGTTTCCTGTTGCGGCTCAACCGGTTTCCACCTGCTCCGATCATCATCGGATTTGTTCTGGGTGCGCCACTCGAAATGTCGCTCCGCCAGGGGCTGATTCTGACCGACATGAATTTCCTGGCCTTCTTTGCCAGCCCGATCGCATTGATCCTGTTCTGCATTACCGGATTGATCATCCTCAATCTGTTTGGGCTGGGAAATGCGATCAGCAAACGGTTCAGAAAGAAAGAGACTTGAAGAAGCAACTGAGAATATCGAAAGGGAGGATAATATGAAATATCTATTACCAGGCTGTGCAGCCATCATCCTTGCAGCCGGTTCTGCATTCGCTGAATATCCGGAAAAATCAATCAGTGTGCTGGTCCCATTCAATGCCGGTAGCGGCCCGGATTCCAGTTTCAGAATGCTGCAGCCGGAAATGGAGAAACTGCTCGGCCAGCCCATGGTCGTGCTGAATGTCGGAGGAGCTGGCGGAACCGTTGGCGCATCTCAATTCGCTGCCGAACCCAAAGAAGGTTACAATTTGGCCTTCATGCCGGTCGGGACCACGACAACCCAACCGCATTTGCGTAAGGTTTCTTATGACGACACCTCGTTTGAGCCGATTTGCATGACCATCCAGGACCCGATGGGGGTGAGCGTTTCACCTGATGCGGGTATCGACACAATTGATGCTCTGGTGGATAAGGCAAAAGCTGGCACGGTTACTTCCGGCGGCCCACCACCGGGGTCCCTGCCCCATATCGGCCAGGCAGCTGTCGCAGCAGCCTATGATATCGAATTCAAATATGTCCCGCATGAAGGTGGCGGGGCTGCAGCAAAATCCATCCTTGGCGGCCAGGTTGATGTTCTGGTCGATCCGGTTGGCTCAATCCTCAATTACGGCCTCAAGCCGTTGGTTGTCCTGAATGGCGAGCGGCTCCCGGCCGCGCCCGACGTTCCAACCATCGATGAGGTCGGCGGCAAACCCTTGCGTTATTCAATCTGGTTCGGATTGTTTGCGCCGGCAGGCACCCCTGAGGATGTCTTGAATAAGCTGGATGAAGCCTGTAAGGAAGCGACTTCGACCGAAAGCTACAAGGCGACTGTTGAAAAGTCAGGAAGGACACCGCGATTCATGGATCGCGCGGAGTTTTCCGAGTTTTTCAAACAGCAATACAAGGATAACGCATCCTTACTGACCGCTGTCGGTTTGAAAAAGTAAGAATCCGGGGCGCGGCGGTACGCCACCGCGCCTATTTCAGGAACAGTCCAAAGATGGCAAAACCCGGTCTTTACCTGATTGGAAAATCGGCCGAAAAATATTGTAGAACCCTCTCCGAAGCCTTTGAACTTTATGTGCAAAGTGAAATTCCGGACGTAGACGGATTTCTTACCACACACGGATCTGAAATCGCCGCGATTGGCACAAACGGACATGACGGCGTGCCCGCAAATTTGCATGACCGATGCCCAAACCTGAAAATCATCTCCTGTTATGGTGCGGGTTATGATGAAATTGACGCAAAAACAGCCCATGAACACGGCGTAGTCGTTACCCACACGCCCGACGTATTGAACGATGAAGTGGCCAATACGGCACTCATGCTTTTGCTGGCAACATCCCGTGATCTGATCAACAATCATGACCATGTCCGCAGCGGATCTTGGGAAACCGAAGGTCAACCTGGGCTGGCTGTTTCAATTGCCGGAAAGACAGTTGGAATTGTCGGGCTAGGACGAATTGGATTGGCGATCGCAACCAAGCTGCAGGCTTTTGGTGTCGATATTGTCTATCATAGCCGCAATGCGCGGGATGACGTGGATTTCACTTACTATAGTGATCTCGCGAAGATGGCTGAAGACTGCTGGGCGTTGATCATTGCGACGCCGGGTGGGTCTTCAACAGACAAGCTGGTGAATGAACCGGTGATGCAAGCGCTCGGTACTGACGGCATCCTGATCAATGTCGCACGTGGCTCGGTCGTGGATGAAGAAGCCATGATCCGCCTTCTGTCAGATGGACGCCTGGGAAAAGCCGGGCTTGACGTATTTGCAAATGAGCCCTGTGTTCCAGTGGCGCTTAGGAGCATGAGCAATGTCGTGCATACCCCACATATTGGTAGCGCCACGGTTGAAACCCGCGATGCGATGGGCAAGCTCATGGTCGATAATCTGTCGCAGTTTATGGAAACGGGCGTTGCTGTTTCCCCAGTACCAGAGTGCAGGAACAAGTAATCTGGCAGCCAGATTCATGCAGGATCCGACTGGCTCCCATTCAGCGGGATGCGGCACCCCTCGCCCACACTCTTAGATCGACGAAAACCTTGATTGTGACCACGATTACGAGGCTGCAGAGTGCCAGTTTCGTTACTGTCTCCATCGTCCCTTCGATCAGGGCTGCGTGGACGACGGTGCCTGTTACGATAACTGCTGCAAGCGAGGTATGCAGAAGACGCCAGGTACGCGGCCGGATTCCCAGTCGTTTGCGAAATGCCGCCAGAAAAGCAGCCGCAAATACTGCCCACATTGCGAGTACACCCCAGACCGAGAATGGTGTCGGCGAGACGAAAAGCAGGGCATCGATAACGTCAGGCGGGCTGGTAATCCATAATGCAACAACGTGGACAATCACAGCCAGGACGACGATGGCGCCGATCCAGCGATGCACACGGCGCGCGCTCAAACCCGACAGACCAGGCAGAAAGCCACCGATCAGCAAGGGCTGGAGTAGTAACAGACCCAAGGCGATGATCCCGGCAAAACCTGCGGCAATGTAGATTGGTTCACGCCAGGCCAGAAGTGGACTTGCCGCCGCTGCTATCAATGGTACCAGAATGGCGATGGCCACGGCGGCCCAAATCAAGCCGGCACGTGAGTTGGACACCGTAAGCTTACCCGACCCAGTCAGGCGGCCTGAAGGACGAAATGTGCCTCCAAGGTCTTATCCTTTGAGCTTCGCATAATCGGGCGAAGGAATACGGTTTCAAATTCGTCACTGTCGTAGGCCAGGTGGCCATGGGGCTGGCCAAAAGCAGGTACAATCTGCGGCATCTCGAGCCGGAAATTCCCATTGGCATCTGTCAGCGTAGCACCGTGACTGTGTGGGTCCCTTTCGTGGCCCTCAGTCGTATGCGCCCAGATTTGAATACGTTGTCCGCCAAGTGGGGCACCATCACCGGCACGACGTACGGTACCTGTCATCCAGAACCCGCCATTGCCAATACGCTCGACAATCGGCGCACCCGGACGGTAATTATTTGAACCGCCACGCATCGAAGGCGTGGGCGCGAGGCCTTTTGCCTGCGCAGGCACAATGATGCCTGAAAGTCCGGTCGCCGCAACGGCTCCGACAGAGGCGATAAGACTACGACGGCTGAGCATTGCGCTTGTCATGCAGAATCCTCCTGTGGAGTTCAATTCGTTGCGTTAAATATAGTGGGGTCATTCCCAACATGTACATTAAATTTAGTTCATCTTTGATCAATTCCTAGCCATTGTTCACCGTCGCCGAGGAACATTTCGTGACCCAAGATCTTTAGCTTACCCAGATACGGCACATGTTAAGGCATCGTCACATCAGGAATTTTCGAATATTGCGCGACCGGCTGGAATCTCGCCCGCAGAATCACTATCAATCATCTCAAGCAATTGTTGCTTTTGGATCTCCCAGTCCGGAAGCTCGCTACCCTGCGCCAACAACAACCGCTCTATCCCAAACCCTGCGCCAAGAGGAAACGAGGGATCCAATGAAATCTCCCCTATTTCCAGCCAATCATCAGATAACGGATAAGCGTTCACGCTTGCGGGCGGTGAATCCCGCAGCCAAAGATAGATTCCTGCGGTGACAAATTCGATCGCATCGTCGTCAGGATGACGAAACACGCCTGATCCGTTGCCGGCGGCCTTTGCTTCCTGTTCTGAACGGATGATTATCTGCCGATTGCCAATGCCGGCACTGTCGAAAATGGATCGGTATTGTTCCAGAACCGGCGTGCCGACCAATACGACATTTTCAGTATCCAGCCCCAAACCGTCCTTAAGTAGAGCAAGCGAATTCGCAATACCCTGTTCGATAGATGTTCCATCCGGCCAATCCAACCGTGCGATGTGAAACATCGGCAAAACACCCGTTCTGCCCTTTTTCTCAACGTCACCGATGCGCGCACAGGGTTGCAGCAGATAGGATCCCTTCGGCATATCGGAATAGGATTCATCATAGAGCAGGCCGCCATTGAAATCTGATCCTTGCACGACAATTGGCATTGGTTCAGCTTTGGTAAGACCAAGTTTTTCAAACTGTGATTGCAAATTTGGTGCGCCTTCCGCCCTTGCCGTGCGGGGCCAAGCGCTGCTGACGCTTGCAGCCAGGGCTGTGGTAATCACCTGACGCCGGTTTAGTTTCATGATTTAGGGACTCCATGGATCTAATTACTGGTCAGACGCTGCCTGAATTGTCAGGGGCTTTCAAATGAAAAATCACTCATAATTGATACAATGCGGGCAAATCAACCTGTCGACTCTCTTTGTAGGTATTCAGATAATACTGTTATTTTTCAATTTCTTATCGCCTCAATTTGTGAATTTGAATCAAGGAAATTCAGTTTCCCCGCCCGGCTGTAAAAGGAACGCTTTGCCAGCTTTACAAATCTTTACATAGAGGAAAAGCGCCAGCAACAACCAGATCCTAGGTTAAGGCAGTGGCATCGCCGTGATGATGCCCGAACCGACGATCCAGCTTGGTAAGGAGCCTTGAAATGGTAGAGAAACAAGACAATTCAGAAGAGAACACCACACCCGAAAAGAAAGACGGCCAATCTTCGGGCTTCGGCAAAAAGGTAGTCGTGCTTTCGGTCGCAAGCGCATTGTTGCTGGGTGGCGCATTCGGTGCCCAGTCCCTGGCGCAGAGCAAGGCATATGCCCATTGGAAGGTATTTTCAGCCAGTGAAGACGGCGGCTGGGGCCGGCATGAAGGTAGACGCGGTGGCCGGGGCCATCATGGACCCAGGCTGGCAGATATGAGCGATGCCGAAATTGATGACAAAGTCACCCGCATGGTGAAGCATGTCGCAATCGAAATTGACGCGAATGAAGAACAGACAGAGAAGATAAGAACGCTCCTGATTGCAGTTGCAAAGGACCTGAAGCCTTTGAGAGCCGAGATGCGGGCTACACGCGACGAGATCCACGGCATATTGCTGCAGGACACCATCGATCGTACCGAGTTGGAACGAATCCGCGTTGAACGTCTTGCAGAAGCGGATCGCATCAGTAAAAATCTGGTAACCGCGATTGCTGATGTTGGCGACGTACTCACAGCGGAGCAGCGCAGGGTGCTCGATGAGCGCATAAAACAGTTCCGCGGCAAGCGGGGCGGCTGGCGCCGGGGCTAACCGGCGCGCGAAGATCGGTTCGCCATGGCAGACAGCATTTTGTTGATTGAAGATGACTTGAGGCTCGCCGGGATGGTCAAGGACTATCTCGGCGAGTCCGGTTTTACCGTGACCAATGCCAGCACCGGCAATCAGGGTCTGTCTCTGCAGCAAAGCGGCCATTTCGATGCGATCATCCTCGATCTGATGTTGCCGGACATCAATGGCCTTGATGTGTGCCGGACGATCCGAGCAAAGGATCGAATACCCATCCTGATCCTGACGGCAAAGGGCGATCCGATGGACCGGATTGTAGGGCTTGAACTCGGGGCCGACGACTATCTGCCCAAACCGTTTGAACCGAGAGAGCTTCTTGCGCGGTTGAACGCTGTTCTGCGGCGTAGCCGCGGTGGCGGAACTGGCGAAAGCCT
>JBCCEP010000167.1:0-8410 GCA_039030215.1 Pseudomonadota bacterium | reverse complement strand
GTAACCATGGTCACCACGGCTGGCGAAGTTGTCGAGGTTGGCGGTCCCTGGTGTGACCCGACAGGCTATGATCTGCTTGGCGTGATCTGTGGCTCCGAAGGCCAGTTTGGTATTGTTACCGAAGCAGTATTGCGGATCTTGAAGAAACCGGAGGGCGCGCGGCCGATATTGCTGGGCTTCAATTCAAGCGAGGTTGCCGGCGCTTGCGTCGCCGACGTCATCAAGGCCGGCGTCTTGCCGGTCGCCATGGAGTTCATGGATGGGCCAGCAATCATTGCCTGAGAAAATTTTGCCCAGGCAGGCTATCCGACAGATGTTGATGCGCTTCTGATTATCGAGGTCGAAGGCTCCGAACCCGAAATCGACGAGCAACTCGCAAAAATCAAGACAATTGCAAAGCGCCACAAGCCCGAAGTCATGCGCGAAAGTGAATCTGCGGTTCAGTCGGACCTGATTTGGAAGGGCCGCAAGGCTGCCTTTGGCGCGATGGGCCAGATTTCCGACTACATGTGCATGGATGGCACAATCCCCACCTCCCAGCTGCCATTTGTCCTCGGCCGCATGTCGGAAATGGCAAAGAGTTACGGGCTGGCGGTTGCAAACGTCTTCCATGCCGGCGACGGAAACCTGCACCCGCTGATCCTGTTTGATGCCAACAAGCCCGGTGACCAGGAAAAATGCGAGGCACTGGGCTACGACATCCTGAAACTGTGCGTGGAAGTCGGCGGTTGCCTGACCGGCGAACACGGCGTCGGCATTGAAAAGCGCGACCTGATGGACTGCCAATACACGGAAGCCGATATGGAGATGCAGATGCGGGTCAAGGACGTGTTCGATCCTGCCTGGATACTCAACCCGGCCAAGGTATTTCCCATGGAGACCAGCCACTCACGGCGCACGCAAAATCAAGCTGACAAGGCGGCGTGATCATGGCCAAGCTGAAAACCGCGACCGATGAAGCAATGCTCGCCGAGCAGGTCAGGCAGGCTTTCAAGACCGGGACACCGCTCGAAATAATTGGTGGCGGAACCAAACTTGCCTTTGGCAGGCCAGTTGAAGCTGAAGATCAAATATCGGTCAGCGGGCTGAGTGGGATCACGCTCTATGAACCCGCCGCGCTGACGATTGTCGCAAAGGCCGGAACGCCCCTGAAGGAAATCAATGACGCACTGGCCGCCGAGGGCCAGCAATTGCCGTTTGAACCGGCAAACTATGCCGGTTTGTTAGGGTCAAAGGGAGAACCGACCATTGGCGGCACCATTGCTTGCGGAATTTCTGGACCGCGCCGCATTCAGGCAGGTGCAGCACGCGACTCCCTGATCGGCGTACGCTTCGTCACCGGCGAGGGTGAGATCGTTAAAAATGGTGGCCGGGTCATGAAAAACGTTACCGGCTATGACCTCGTGAAACTCATGTGCGGGTCGCATGGTACGCTTGGCATCCTGACGGAGCTTTCATTCAAGGTGCTGCCAAATCCTGAAACGACAGCCGTCTTGCTGCTGACCGGCCTTTCGGACGAGGCAGCCATCGGTGCATTATCGGCGGCATTGACGTCTCCCTATGATGTAACAGGCGCTGCCCATACGCCGCATGGGCTGGATGGCGAACCGGTGACCATGATTCGCATTCAGGGCTTCAGGAAATCGGTGAAATACCGGTCCGAAAAACTGCGTGAAGTTCTGGCGCAATTCGGTCCAGCCGATATCGAGACATCTGCCCGCACAAAGGCAGGCTGGAAATGGGTACGCGATGTCGAGGGATTTGCGAAAGAAAAGGGAGCCGTCTGGCGGATTTCCTGCAAACCAACCGATGGGCCGAAGATCGTTGCCGACCTGCAAACTCTGGAGATTTCGAATGTGCTCTACGACTGGGGCGGTGGGTTGATCTGGCTGGCTGTACCGGAGACCGATGATTGCGGTGCCGAGCAAATCCGCCGCACTGTTTCGAACCATGGTGGGTATGCAACACTGGTTCGTGCCTCTGCCGAAACGCGAAAGAAAATACCGGTCTTCCATCCGCAATCACCGGTACTGGATAAAATTTCCAGGGACCTTCGCCAGAAATTCGATCCGGCTGGAATACTAAATCCCGGCCGCATGGCGCCAGCAGAAGCGCTCGAACTGGAGGAGAGTTAAATGAACGAACCCGAACCAGTATCCAATAAATGGCTGGAGCCCGGCACCGATAATGCCCAGCTGATCTATGTCCTTTATTTCGTCAGTTTTGCGATCGGCATAACGGTCTTGGTGGGCCTCATCATGGCCTATCTCAATCGCGGTAAGGCGGGGGATAACATTGATACCCACTACACCTGGCTGATCCGGACGTTCTGGATCGGGCTGCTCTATGGCGCGATATCATTTGTGTTGGCCTTCGTCCTGATCGGCTTTCTCATGATGCTGGCAGTTGTCGTCTGGATCGTCATTCGCCTAATCAAGGGTCTGCAATTGCTTGGACGCGGAGAGCCGATTCCGGATACCCAGACCTGGTTATTTTGATCGCAAGGGAAAGCGCCTGAAATGCAAACTGTTTTTACCGCTGAGCAGCTTAAGGATCCGGCAACTGCCAATTCCGAAAAGATATTGCGCAAATGCGTGCATTGCGGTTTCTGCACCGCCACTTGTCCCACCTATCTGACCTTGGGCGATGAACTCGATTCGCCCCGCGGGCGCATCTACCTGATCAAGGACATGCTTGAAAATGACAAGCCTGCCGACAGCCGGGTCGTAAAGCATATTGACCGCTGCCTTTCCTGCCTCGCCTGCATGACAACCTGCCCGTCCGGTGTTAACTACATGCATCTGGTCGACCATGCTCGTGCTTATATCGAACAGACCTACAAGCGCCCGCTCCTGGACCGGATCTACCGGCAAATGCTCGCCATGGTGCTTCCCTATCCGGGACGGTTTCGCGCTGCCCTGACAGCTGCACGGTTTGCAAGACCGTTTGCCGGCCTGCTCGGTTCCCTGCCTGGTACGGGCCCGATGCGGGCAATGCTGGAACTTGCGCCCGGCAAATTGCCCAAGGCAACCGGAGCCGCCGATCCTGGAACCCACCAACCTGCCGGAGAACGGCACGGCCGGGTGGCGATCCTGTCGGGTTGCGCACAAGAGGTTCTAAATCCGCGGATCAATGAAGCAACGGTAGAATTGTTGACCAGGCTTGGCATCGAAACGATAGTTCCACCCGATGAAGGCTGCTGCGGTGCTCTGGTCCACCATATGGGCCGCGAACATGATGCCCTGCAGGCCGCGCGCAAAAACGTTGACGCATGGCACCGCCAGATCGAGGCTGGCGGGCTGGACGCGATCATCATAACAACATCGGGCTGCGGAACCACCATCAAGGATTACGGGCACATGCTTCGGCTTGATCCTGCTTATGCCGAGAAAGCCGCGAGAATCTCTGAACTGGCCAAGGACATCACTGAATACCTGGTTACAATTGATTTGCCGAAGAATGACGCGGGCGCCGGTATCCGCCTCGCCTATCATTCAGCCTGTTCGATGCAGCACGGGCAGAAAATCAAGGACCAGCCAAAGCGGCTCTTGTCGAATATCGGATTTACCGTCCTCGATGTTCCCGAGGGCCATCTGTGTTGCGGATCAGCCGGCACCTACAACATCATGCAGCCGGAAATTGCCGGGAAACTGAAGGCGCGCAAGGTCGCCAATATCGAACGCACCAATCCGGATTTGATTGCGACCGGAAACATCGGCTGCATGACCCAGATCGGTTCTGCCATGGAAACGCCGATACTTCATACGGTCGAACTATTGAACTGGGCCTATGGTGGTGACAAACCCGAAGCAGTCCCCGAGCCACGGAAGGCAGAGTCTCTGGTGGCAGCGCAGTGAGAGCATAACCCATAACGGTAATAAAAACCCGGCTCAAGGCCGGGTTTTATTATTGGTAGCTAATGTTAAAGGGAGCCTTTTTCAATTAGCCGCCAAATATCATTGAAAGTGGATTTGACAGTTCGGTCATGTAACGCTCTTTGCGTTGTCCTGGACCGATCACGATCACTTTCGCACCGATTGGTGTGCGTGCGTAAAGATCTTCAACGTGCTTGTTCATCATTCTGATGCAGCCCGATGACAGGCTCATGCCGATCGACCAGGGCTGGTTCGTGCCGTGAATGCGATACAGCGTGTCGCGTCCGCCCTGATACAGGTACAGCGCACGAGCACCCAACGGGTTGTTCGGTCCGCCCTTCATGCTTGCAGGGAGAATGCGGCCCTGCGCCCGCTCACGCGCCCGCATTTCTGCTGGAGGTGTCCAGGTTGGCCACTCTTTCTTGGCTTGCACCTTGACCACACCGTTCCACTCAAAACCCTCTTTACCAACGCCTACGCCATAACGGATCGCCTGACGTTCGTTCTTGATGTAGTAGAGAAATTTGCGGTTGGTATCGATAATGATGGTTCCGGGCTTTTCCTTGGTCCGGATGAAAACCGTCCGTTTTGCATATTTCGCCGGCGGGTTTTTCCGCATCTGGCGTAACCGGTTGACGTCGACTTCCTCCCACCGTGCTTCGGCATGGTTGTAGACGAGTTCTGCTTTTGCACTGCCGGCAAAGGGCAGTGACGATGTGACGAAAGCGCTACACACAACGGCAGCTGACAATATCAGGCGAAACAACATTTGATTTCCCGCACATGTTCGAGGTTGGCATCGGCACGCGATACGTTTGATTTCACTGTATTTTTGAAGCGATTTTAAAGCAAGGCGTGAGCCGGTCACAATTTCTTGGGTTCATTAATTAAGATTTCCGTGTTGAAAAAAAACAACAGCCCCGGCACATCGGTACCGGGGCTGTTTTATTCTGGTTCGGTTCAAGATTTGGCTTGTCGAAGGCCAAAACCCGATCTTGATTGCTTACGAAACAATAACTTTCGTTCCAACACCGACACGCTCATAGAGGTCGATCACATCCTCATTGCGCATCCGGATGCAGCCGGACGAGACCGCCTTGCCGATCGTCCAGGGCTGGTTGGTTCCATGTACCCGGTACAGCGTGGAGCCGAGATAGAGCGCCCGCGCACCGAGTGGGTTTTCGGGGCCACCCTCCATATAGGTAGGCAATATCCGTCCCTTTTTCTTCTCGCGTGCGATCATCTGTGCAGGCGGGCGCCATGACGGCCATTCTGCCTTGCGGCTGACCTTGTGCGTTCCTGCCCATTCAAATCCGGGCTTGCCGACACCAACGCCATACCGCCGCGCAATGCCATTGCCTTCGACGAGATAAAGGAACTTGTCATTCGTATCGATGATGATCGTCCCCGCCTTTTGCGAGGTCTGATACGGCACGATTTGCGGCTCGAATTTTGGATCGATCTGGTTCTTTGACCGGGTCGGTGCAGAGCGCGGTTGCTGCAAGCGGGCAAATTGGTTCGAGCTCCGGTTTGGCGCTCTGTTGTACCAGTCATAGGAACGGCGGACCGGAGCAGCGCCCGGCGGCGTTACGCCATAGGGAGTACGCGTTGCCGTCCGGCGCGGCTGGAACCATGGATTGGGGTAAGTCGGTGCGGCTCTTCTGGCGCGTTCGCGATTGACTGCTGCAATGTGGGCGCGCGCCTGGGCCTGGTTGCGCCGGAGCTGCAATACCCATGGGCCGGAGATATCGGGTGACAGGACTACTGCCCTGGGGGGTGCGTAGCGTCCCGTATAATATTGGGCGTTGGCCGGTGTGAACTGGGTGGTGAACAGCTGGATTACCGCCACGGAAAGGACAATACCAACTAGTTTCAGAGGTCTGGATTTCATGACGGACACCTTACAAATCGTCTGGACAAACTCGGATTTATGCGATGCGCAGACTATGTTCAAATTGTAATCCGCACAATAAGCGCAGATTCTGTCTGAACAGCCGATGAACACCGTAAACCAAAAATGCACCCTAATTATGAACGCTTTGGTGAACGTGAGTCCAACCATTTTGCAAGTCTGCAAACATGGTAACCATTGCGTTTGCCCGCATGGTTAGCAGCCGGTAAATGCCGGTCGGATTGTCGGTTATGGGCCGCTATCTGACCCGTCTTTTTGCGTCTCTCAGCACATCCGGCAATACGCCTTGCACACTTTCACGCTGGGCACCATTGGCGATCCGCCGGTCATACAGCATGTTGAGAATCAGCTTGTCGAACCGGGTAAAATTCGTGTGCCTGGTCCTGTCGTTGAACATGCTCTCACGCAAGGAGACATGTTCGTTAAGCGGGCCAAGCCCCTGCAGAATTTCTTCTGCCGTGCACCGTTTGAACAGTGATTCGCCTTCGTCAGAGACAATTACCGCATCCGAGCGTCGTATGCCGGACCGTGAAAATACCGACCGCACCAGGCATTTGCCCGGCGTATTGGCAGTAGGCCGGCGATAGACCTTGTCCCGGACAGTAGAGATGTAATCTTTCCGGTCGACGACATAGACATGGAAATTTGCCCGTTCCGGCCTGTTGGTGACCTCGGTTTTCAGACCGCGAATGGAACCGTTCAGCGAACGAATGAACCGCGCCACCTGATTGGTCCGGTTCTTGCGCGACAGATTGTGGATGTAAAAACGCACCGTGCCGTTGAATTTACGGATATAATTGGACTGGTAGCCGAACGGTGAATATTCTGCGCCAAACATCGTCAGATTGAATCCGCGGATGATCTCGGCATCGGTGGCAGCATTTGCAGGACGCAACAAGCCGGTTGCCATGACGGAAATCAGAAAACCGGTCAGGACTACGGAACAGATTTTGATCAGCTTGTTTACAATCATGTTTCCAGGGCTACTGCCAAAACGTTGTCAGGAGCGTGCACGTCACCAGATTGATTTCCTCAGGTGCTGGTGAAACAAGTACCGGCTATAATGTCTAGCAGCATTTGTGAGCCTAGCAATAAAAAACAACCCCGCGACCTGCCCGTCGTGCACCAATCTGAACCGACAATACAGGAAAACATGACTGAAACCATTAATGACGAAGACGAAAAGACCGGTTTGATCACCGGTCCCGACGGAAAGAAACGCTGTTTCTGGGCCGGCGTAAATGAAGACTATATCGAATATCACGACAAGGAATGGGGCAGGCCGGTTGCATCCGATACCCGCCTGTTCGAAAAGATCTGCCTGGAAGGTTTTCAGTCAGGCCTGTCCTGGCTGACCATATTGCGAAAGCGCGAAAATTTTCGCGAAGCGTTCCACGGTTTTGATCTCGAGAAAGTGGCATCCATGGGGGAAGCCGATGTCGAACGGCTATTGCAAAATGCCGGCATCGTACGCCATCAGGGGAAAATCCGCTCCACCATAAACAATGCTCAAAAGGCGATCGAAATGTGCGAGGCAGAAGGGACGCTGGCCAAATATTTCTGGGCACACGAACCCCATCACACGGAAAGACCGCAGGAACTTACTTACGAAGTCTTGATGACCCTGGACAAGACCTCGAAATCCACCGAGATTTCCAAGGACCTCAAGAAACGCGGCTGGAGCTTTGTTGGCCCGACCACGGTCTATGCCTTCATGCAGGCCATGGGCCTGGTCAACGATCATGTCGAAGGCTGTTTCATCCGTGAGGAATGCGAAAGGGAGCGCCAGGCTTTTGAACGCCCCTGATGTGCCACCGGATATTCGCGCTGCTTTTGATGCCTTGTCCGCCAAACAGGCCAGCGCCTTGCGGGATTTGCGAAAGCTGATTTTTACCGCCGCTGGAGAACAGGCAGAAATTGGCGCATTGACGGAAACTCTGAAATGGGGCCAGCCGAGCTACGCACCCGCAAGACCCCGGATTGGAAGTTCGGTTCGGCTTGGCGTCTCCAAATCCGACGCGGTGGCGCTCTTCTTCATTTGCAACACGAACCTGGTCGACCAGTTCCGGGAGCTCTATGCCGCGTCGCTAAGGTTTGAAAAAAACAGGGCAATCATCATGCCCACTGCCAAGGGCGAATGGCCGGTCGCCGACCTCAAACACTGCATCGCGATGGCCCTGACCTATCATTTGCGAAGAAGGTGAGGTTGGTCGTGATGCGGTATACACCGAACCCCATCTCCCCCGTAGAGGGGGAGAGTAAAGCACGGTGGCCGCCCCACACTCCGCGTCACCCCGGATGCCATGCAATCCGGGGTCCATTATACCCATCAGCGAGTGTGGCTTTTTGATTGAACAAATACCCCCACCCCGCCCGCGCTTGCGCCCTTCGGCCTCGCTGGGCGACCCTCCCCACAAGGGGGAGGGTATAGGCGCGGCAAATGCGATCTGACTCCCCTCCCACCTGTCGGGGTCCGAAGCACGGGGAGCGACGCGTGGCGCGAGCCTGGTTGGGGGTGGGGGTAAAATTGCGGGTAATATAGTAAAATCTATCCCCGCCCTCAAACTCTACCCTTATCCTTGCCCCACTGTTGTCTGACACAAACGCCGGTTTGATATCGCCG
>JBCCEP010000166.1:0-8430 GCA_039030215.1 Pseudomonadota bacterium | reverse complement strand
GGATCAGAATGATGGGCGATGAGCTTCCAGGCTCCGTCTTCCTTGCGGAACACATTCGTACCCCGCATCCTGATCGCTATTCAATCAACATGGTGGCACACGGAAGCACCTTGGATTAGGATTCAGCAAGGAATCGCCGTTAGTGGCATTTTGAATAATGGTTCTGGAGAAATCTTCTGGAGAGCGAGCCTCAAAGACGTGAGCGGACCGGTTTGAAATGGTCTTCGCTGTTGCTGCTCTTGCTGGCGGCTTTTTTCCTTGAACCTTTCTTTGGCTCTGGACGGTTTGTCGGGATTACAAGCTCCTTGATCTTCGTGGTGACCATGGTTGGCGCTTCGTTTTTCAATCGAATGGGCCGAACCGTATTTATCGCCCAGTGTGTGGTTGCAGCAATCTGGATGGTGTTTGTTCTGTTTGAGGGATCAAGCAGCCAGATACACGCTCTTGCGGCTGTTTCTTCATTTGCGTTGGTGATCTCTGCATCTGTTGTCACGTTCTGGCACTTGTTGCACGCGAAACGCTATGACGCCGATCTCCTGTATGGAGCGATCTTTGGCTATCTGCTGATTGCGATGAGCTTTGCCTTTGTCTTTTACAGCATTGAACGATGGTCGCCCGGCTCGTTCTTGCTGGCGACACATACTGCAGATTGGGCATCATTTTTGTATTTTAGCCTGGTGACAATTACCACGCTTGGTTACGGCGAAATTTCCCCGCTCCATCCATTTGCGAGAATTCTTGCGGCATTGGAGGCGGTGATCGGCGTCATGTATGTCGCCGTTTTGATCGGCGCCATCGTGGGCAGTTACAGGAACCTGCGGTTCGACAGTTGAAACATGTCGCCTGAGGTTGGCAAGATGTTATCTATCCGGTTGGCCAAAAACTATCAAATGTAACCGCTCGGCGTCATCCAGTTCTGCATGCATTCGAGATGAATCAGGTTGATCCATCCCAATGTTTCAGCTGTTACATTCTCGCTTCAATATGGCAGAGATCTGTTCAGTGACGAAGGACGAAAAAAGCCTAAGGCAAGGCTGGTGGAAGTCGTCCTATGCGCCATGCGTGCCAAATAGACTCTGCTTGTTCACTCGATCGCCCTTTAACGTCTTGACCGCGCTAGAAGACGGCCCGCCAGATGAGGCTTATCGACAGCACAAAAAGCCCGATCCGGACGGCGGCGAAGAAAACACCATCCGGGATGATGCGGGTAAGTTTCGCACCGCTCCAGGCACCTAGAATTGCGGTAATAGTCAGCAAGGTGATTGCGTTGAGGTCCATTTCCGGGAATTGGCCAAGCGCCAGATAGGGCGGCAGTTTGGCCAGATTGACGGCCGAGAACACAAACTGCGTCGTACCGGCAAATACGAGCTTGGGCAGTTTCTGCGGCAAAACGTAAATCTGGTAAGGCGGCGCTCCGGCATGGCTCACGAAGCTGGTCAGACCCGAGAGTGTTCCCCAAAGCAATCCCGGCACCACGCGCGCAGGCTGGGGATCGACATTTGTCGGGGTGAAGAACCAGTGCCTCAGGCAGTGAAAGATGCCAATCAGTCCGACCGCGATGCTCATTCCCGCAACTGACACAAGCGGCGCCACCAGATAGCCGATGAATACGCCCAATAGCCCGGCCGGAATGATGATTTTCAGGTTCCGGGAGTCAAAATGACGCCGGTAGAGCCAGACTCCGACAAGGTCGCTGATTATGTAGATCGGCAAGAGAAGTGCTGCCGCAGTCAGCGGGTCGATACGAAAGGCGAGGATCGGTACGGCAAGCATGCCGACCGCCGGAAGGCCGCCCTTGGATAGTCCAACGCAGAACGCACCTACAATTGCGAGCGGCAAGAAAGTCCAGATGTCGGCAGCGTTCATCGAAAAGGCCAGGAATAGCGCCATTGCCAGCGCTGCCACCAATCCAGTCACATTGATGGATTTTCAAGAAAGAATGGCGGCGAAGTTGGGTCCTGCCACCACCTGTTTAGGTATTGACAGGCCAGACTTGCCTCAATGCTTGAAAATTTTCAATCCTGTTTTCGAAATATTCCGGTCACAAGGCCAACCGGAATTCCGAACTTGAAGATTATCGCGGTGTTCTTCAATGTCCGATTATCAACCATGGTAATTCGGTCCATAAAGCGAACCACATTGCTTTGGTTGGCCGAGTCCAGATAGATCAGGTAGGTATATTTCAATGTCCGGTTTCGTAAAGTTGCTTCGACCGGTTTGAGCATATCCTCGCGATTTGCGATGTATTTGCCGTTAGCGACTTTCCTGAATATCCAGTTCTTTGTGTCGGTCTCGCCATCGTCGAATTCGAACTTTTCATGCAATTTGAGGGCATTTTCTTCCCAGGTTCCGGTTATATCGATACGGAACTTTCGGACGACACCGTTAATCGCCGCAAACTTTGCGTGCGCGACCGTGTTTCCGGAAAAGAACTCTTCCAGAACGAAGTTTTCGGGAGTATCGGAACTCTTTCGATTTTCCTTGTTGTTCAAGGATGTCGCCGCAGCAGCGGCACCCGCCGCAAGGGATTGATTCATAGGATTTCCTTCTCAATTCGAACACTCCTACGAGTCAAGTTCCCATTCGGTTCATTAGAACGTGACTTATTCTAAATTTTCGGTTCACAAATCTGTCAGGTGATCCAATCCAAGCAGGTGCCCGTAGTGTGTTCCTATCGACAACGAAGATGTCGACAAATTGGATAACTCTGGGAGATTGAGATGAGAAAAACCCTCTTTGGCGCAGTCGCCGCACTTGGAATGCTTGGAGCAACAGCTGCAAATTCCGCCAACATTGTCGAAACCGCACAAGGCGCAGGCTCTTTTGGGACGCTTTTGGCCGCCGCGCAGGCTGCTGGACTGGCTGACGCCCTCGCAACTGGCGAAAACCTGACTGTTTTTGCTCCGACCGACGAAGCATTTGCAGCCCTGCCTGAAGGAACGGTTGAAAACCTTCTCAAGCCGGAAAACAAGGACCAGCTCGTGGCGGTTCTCAGCTATCATGTGTTGCCGCGCAAATTGTCATCAAACATGCTGCCTGGACGTACAATCCATGTAAAGACAATCAAATCCTCCGGTGACAATCTGCTTTCGGTGACCAAATCTGGCAGTGGTGTCAGCGTCGACGAAGCCAACGTCATTTCCGCTGATGTCATGGCAGATAATGGCATCATTCATGTCATCGACAAGGTAATGTTGCCAAGCAATTGACGTTATAGCTTTGACATTGGACAGGGGTGCAAATTTGTGCACCCCTTTCGTTTACATAGCCGGATAATCTCATCCACATTGTCGACGTTGACATTCTCTGCGCAACTGTCACCAATTCGCGGTCAGTAGAGAACGCTCATCATCGCCATGGAAACAATCAGGAAGATGATTGTCATTATTCCCCCGCTTCTTACGAAATCAGTCACCTTGTAACCTGCCGGCCCCATGATCAAGGCATTTACCTGATGCGTCGGTATCAGGAATGAATTCGAGGTCGCGATTGCCACCGTCAATGCAAACACTGCCGGATTACCTCCCGCAGCGACAGCAATGGATACCGCGAGCGGCACCAATAGCACGGTGGCTCCGACATTAGACATGACCAAGGTGAAACCCGTCGCCAGGATTGCAACGCCGATTTGCAGACCGAAGATCGGCACACCGTCCATCAACAGTAGAATCTCCTGCGCAATCCAGGCTGCGGTACCAGTGTCCTGTACAGCCCGGCCAAGGGGGATCAGGCTTGCCAACAAGAATACCGTAGACCAACTTACGGCATCATAAGCTTCCTCGATTGACAGTACCTTCGTCAAAATCATGCCGGACGCTCCTAAAAGCAAGCAAAGCGAGAGGCGCAGATCAGAGAACAGGATGAGTCCGAGCGCGATCAGGAAAAATACAAGCGCATGCAGTACCTTTTGCGGGCGCAATTCCTCGCGCGGGAAATTTTGAGTTACCACAACAAAATCACGGTCCCGTGCCAGCTTGGCCAGACGCTCCCATCTGGTAAAGGCAACCAGCGTGTCACCGGTCCTGAAGGGCTCCAGACCAACACGCGTCGGCTTGTGGTCTTCGGTCTCGACCAGGCTCAAGGTCTCTTCGCCGCGGCGAATTGCGACGAGATTGAGTCCATAGACCTTGCGCATTTCCAGGTCGACAGCACATCTGCCAATCAAGCCTGAACGCGCCGGGATAACGACCTCCGCCATACCGGCAACGGTTGGAGCATAATCTTCCGCAAAGACTTCAAGATTACCGAGAAGCCGGGCGCCGTGTTCTGCAGCAAGTTTTTCGACCTCTTTCTTTTCTCCAAGGATTGCCAGTCTACATGGTGTGGTGATCTCGGTGACAAAGACCAAAGGCGCAAAAAATCGTTTTCTCTTGTAATATGAACCCAGAATATGAACGTGGTGACGAAACATGACGTTTCCCATATTCTGACCATCCAGATCGCTGTTGACCGGAATTATCACCTCGAAAATGTCTGTATCTATCCCGTATAAATTACGCATATAGTCTTTGATGGATTGGCCGCTGGCGGCATCCTCGTGCATGCTAACGGGCAGTACAAATCGACCAAGCAAGACGAAGTACAATATTCCGGACAATACCAGCGCGACGCCAATTGGCGTTACTGCGAAGAGCCCGAATGTCTGCATTTTCTGGTCTTCAGGCAGTGCGGTATTGGAGGTAATAATCAGATCGTTCAGCAGGATTAGCGGTGAAGAGCCCACCATGGTCATTGTGCCGCCAAGTATGGCGCAGAACCCCATCGGCATCAGCAGCCGGCTGAGCGGTATGTCGGTGCGCACTGAAATCCTCGACACCACAGGAAGGAAAAGTGCAGCCGCACCCACATTTTGCATGAAAGACGAGATAAAACCGACCGTTCCGGAAATGATGGGAATGATCCTGGCCTCGGTTGTGCCTCCATATTTCAGGATGACGCTGGCGACCTTGCTCATAAGACCGGTCTTGTCGAGTCCGGCACCGATAATCATTACCGCGATAATCGAAATCACTGCATTCGATGCAAATCCGTCAAACAAATGGGCAGGATCGGCAAGGTTACCCAGACCCGGAAACTGGGACAGGATGCCAAGCGTTACCATTACCAGGATTGCGGTAAAATCTATTCGGAAGAATTCAGTGATGAACAAGAGAACTGTAATGCCGAGAATGGCAAGTACAACAATCATTTCCGTGGTCAAAGTGATGGTCGCCATCTGAAATGCCTTCTGTTTTCGAAGGAATTTTTGACCTCGATCACATTGGCATGCGTAATCACTGGGCTGACAGCGGGTTCATCCTCCGACACCATGATTGTGATTATTAAAACAGGAATGTCCAGACCGACAGTTGAATAGATGTCGGTTTGCTACCCCGCCGGCCACATGTTCCTGTATATTTTTCAGGCATTTACGCAAAGAGGCACGTCTTGCAAAACCAAAACGTTTGGGCCGGTTTTTTTTCAATGGCAACCGAGTCTATCTGTGGTTACGGCGTCACATTGTTCTTCCGGCTTCACGAAAAAGAACAATGGGGTCGGATCCCGGGCGATAACTAATTGGCAGAAACTACTTCATTGCCGACAGGACGGTATCAAATCCCTGCGACATGTGTTCGTCCAGATGGGACTGCATTGCGTCGAGGCTGTTGCCATTTGCCAGATCACGATAAATGGTGGTCATGGCAGCGAATGGGCCGTGTGAGCCATGCAAATTGTGGTGCATCGACATGTAGATGCGCACCAGATTGGACAGTCGTTCCCAATGGGAAATTAGCAGACCGTGCCCCGTCGTTTCATAAACCCAGCTATGGAACGAGATCTCACATTCGATGGCGCTAGCCTGGCCACCATCTGTGCGGATTGCCATCAAACGCTTGTAACGGCTTTCCAGCTCGCCGAGATTTTCCGGATTTCGCAGCGGCCAGACAACAGAAAAGGCAAACTTCTCCAGCGCAGTGCGCATGGAGTACAGCTCCTTAAGGTCAGTTTCCGAAACCGGCCTGACCCGGAAACCCTTATAGGGTTCACTTATGAGGATGCCCTGATCGACGAGTTCCCTAAGCGCTTCGCGCAAAGGGGAACGGCTGATTTGCAGCTGCGATGAAAGCGCAGTTTCAACCAGTTTCTCGCCCGGTTTGAATTGGCCATCCAGTACCCTGTCCAGGATTTGTCTGCGCACTTGCGCGCGAAGGGTCCGATCCTCTATTGGGTGCAGTATGTTTTGGTGTTTGTTCATCAGCAGTTCCGAATAATCCCTGTTTTAAAGGGACATCGGGACGGCAGTTTCGTGCCGCCGTCCCAGTTTTTATTCTAGTTATTGAAGAGCAGCTCCCGCTGAATGACCGGCGAAGCCTTTGGATCAAGTCCAAACTGCTCGAGGAATTCCTCATACCAGCGCTGGGTACGACCGGTTTCATAGTAGTAGAAGACTGTGTGGTCGACCCAGTCGCGGAAGGTCTTGTCATCTTCGCGCCGTACTGCAATCGATGAAGGTGAGGAGAAGGCAGGCGTCGGGATTACCAACTGGCCGCGACCCAGTTTCTGGCGGGCTGCCAGCAACGGCGGGTGAAACAGGGAAACCGCATCCACCCTACCCGATTGGAATGCTGCAATCGCCGCGCCGTTGTCCGGGAAACGCTGAATATCTGCGTTCGGTATCGTGCGGGTCAAGAATGCATCCATTGATGAGGCTTGCGGTACACCGACCTTGATTTCCGGCTTGTTCAGATCTTCCCAGGTCGTGACTTCGAGGTCATCATTGGCCAAAACCGCCAGCGAAATATATAGCAGCGGCTGCTTGGGATAGTCCACGACCATTGCGCGCTTTGGTGTCGCATCGAGGAACATCATGTCGATCTTGTCAGCCTGGAGTGCGGCGATCGCGGTAGCCCAGGTAACTTCGACCATTTCCAGTTCGACCCCAAGCTCTTCTGCCATAGACTTGCCGACTGATACGATCAATCCGCTGTCCCACTCACCGGTAGCAGGGTTCTTCGAATACCAGGGCGGAGCCTGTGTAACGCCCATGCGGAGCTTTCCCGTCTCCTGAATCTTGTCCCAGGTTGACTGCGCTTGCGCGACGCCCAATGTCAGCGCGAGCATCGCCATAACAACCAGAATGGCACCTGCCATTCTATGAATCAGCTTTGTCATGGGTATTGGTCCTTTCATTCTTGGGGTTGGAGCTGCCGTCAGTCGGGCAGTTTGAAAAGCGAATGTCCTTCCAGAAATTCGCGCATACGATCAGTCTTTGGAGTCTTGAGAATTTTTTGCGGCTCGCCTTGTTCGAGGATTGCGCCGTCATTCAGAAACAAGACACGGTTGGCGACATGATAGGCGAAACCCAGCTCGTGGGTGACACAAAGCATGGTCATGCCTTCTTCGGCCAATTGCCGCATGGATTTCAGTACCTCACCCACCAGTTCCGGATCCAATGCCGACGTCACCTCGTCGAACAGCATCACTTCGGGATCCATGGCGAGTGCCCGCGCAATGGCCACGCGTTGCTTTTGGCCACCTGACAAGCGGGCCGGATATTCATCTGCCTTCTCGGCAAGTCCGACGCGTTCGAGCTGCGCCATGGCCTTTTCTTTCGCATCCGACTTGCTTCGACCCAATACAATGATCTGACCTTCCATGACATTTTCAATGACGGTCATATGCGGGAACAGGTTGAAATGCTGGAAGACCATGCCAATGCGCGAACGCAGCGCGCATAATTCGGACTCGCGGTAGGTCATCTTGCCGCCACGTTCGTTTCCAACAAGATTGCCGTTTAGGTAGATCTTGCCAGAGGTCGGAACCTCCATGAAATTGACACAACGCAGCATGGTCGATTTTCCAGACCCGCTGGAACCGAGGAGCACAACTGTCTCGCCAGAATTCACCGTCAGGTCGATCCCCTTGAGGACTTCCAGATCATCAAAGCTTTTGTGGAGGTTTTCAATGCGGACAATTTCGGTCATTAGTCACTCCGGCGAAGCCTGCGTTCCAGCACGTAAGTTGCCTGGACAACGGGGTAAAGCACGACAAAAAAGATGATAGCCACGGCGGTGTAGCTTTCGATCGGGTTGAAATTCAAATCGGCAATCAGTTTGGCCTGGTTGAGGGTTTCGACATAACCAACGACTGACGCAAGCGTGGACATCTTGAACACCTCAATGCCGCGGTTGGTCAGTGCCGGCAGTACGCGTTTGATCGCGACCGGCAGAATGATACGGCGAAGGGTCTGATTGTAGGTCATACCGATCGCCTGGCCGGCTTCCCACGGTCCTTTATCGATGGATTGAATTCCGGCTCGATAAATCTCGGCGGAAAACGCCATGGTGTTAAGCGAGATACCCAGTACTGCGGCAAGAAATGGATTAGTCTCGATGCCGGTCAGGATGGGAAAGGCATAGAAGAACCAGATGATTTGCACCAGAACCGGCG
>JBCCEP010000165.1:0-8443 GCA_039030215.1 Pseudomonadota bacterium | reverse complement strand
CTTGGGCATGAACAGTCCATACCATGCTTCTGCAACATAACCCGACACGGCAGATTCCGTTAAAGTGGGCACACCTGGCAGCAATGGTGATTCCTGCTCGCTTGAGACAGCCAGCGCAACGATATCACCCGATTCAATCAATGAAATCACAGGCGGCATGCCCAAGAAACCGATCTCGACTTCGTTGGACAGAAGACCTGTGGTCGCGGCCTTCCCGCCTTTATAGGGCACATGGAAAATATCGATCCCGCTTTCAGCGGCCAGTGCATTCGCACCCATGTGCTGGAGCGAGCCAACTCCCGGTGATGAGAAATTCAAGTCTCCAGGCGCCGCTTTGGCTTTCTCAATCAGCTCTTCAATCGTGGAAATACCCAACGATTTGTTCACTGCGATAACATCAGGTATGGCACCGACACGACCTACAAAAGCAAAATCTGTAGCCGGATCAAAGGGTGGATTGGCAGGAAGCCAAGTAGCGATTGCCATGTTGATCGTACCGATGAAGATCCGATACCCGTCAGGATCATCACGGGATATTGCGGCGGCTGCCACATTTCCCGCCGCCCCGGGTTGGTTTTCAACCACTACCGGCTGCCCGAGCTCCGCAGCCAATTCTTCACTCATGGAACGAGCAAGGAAATCAGGCCCAGAACCTGGTACCGAGCCCACGACAAGCGTGACAGGTCTGTCTGGATACTCGGCCATTGCGGCAAATGCAGAAACAGCCGCGATGACCAATGCTATTGATAGTTTCTTTAATAATCCCATGATTTCCTCCTTGGTTGGATCATCTGGCGGCCAATAAATCAGGCCGCAAATTCTGGCAGTCTTCCTGTCTCGGTATTCGCAAGCATTTCCCGCAGCAGCCGCTCTGTTAGATCAGCACGCTCGGACGCAAAGGCAGGATCATCCCACCTGTTTGTTGTCTCCATTGGGTCATTTGTGAGGTCAAACAATTCACCTCGGCTAACGCCGTCATAGATTGTGAGCCGCCATCTCTGTGTGACGAGGGTTCGTGCTCGGCCACGCACATTGGTGTTGGGCAGATTGGCCTGGATTTCGTCTTCAATTAAAACAGCATCTCTTTTTGAGGTCTCATCGTCAGATAGAAAGCTTCGTCCGTTCATGCCTAGCGGTGCAGGTATGCCGACAGCGTCGAGAACAGACGCAGAAACATCCACGGCGTTCACAAGGTCATTGCAGACTTTACTTTCTTGGCTACCCGGGTCATGCCAGATGAGCGGCATTCGAATTATGCTCTGGTAATGAAATGGACCCTTGAAGATCAGTCCATGATCTCCCATCAGATCGCCGTGATCTGACAGAAAGATCACAATTGTTTTTCGGTCCTGACCGTTGCGCCTTAACGCCTCCAAAATAGAGCCAATCGCGTCATCAACCATTGTAATAAGCCCAAAGGTCAGCGCCATGGCACAGCGTAGTTCCGTCTCCGTAACAGCGATCGCCGCGGTGCCGGCTAAATTTGTTCCACCAGCATCTCGGATTTCTTTAAGCCGAGCCGCCCAACTGTCATTGTCCACAACTGAATAGGATTCCGGCAGAATCACATCATCTGGAGAATACATGTCCCAGTACTTTCCGGGTGGTGTGAATGGATGATGCGGGTCACAGAAACTTGCCCAGTGGAAAAACGGTTGCGATGTGTCCTGAGCATGCCGAGCCAAAATATCTTCGGTCATTTTCTGCACATATCTTGTTGGATAAAGTTCCTCAGGCACCTTGGTGCGCCAGGCCTGAAACAAGGGATAACCGCTGTCGTTGTAGGAATTTTCCGGCCCGCGTAGGGCAGCCAGATCGGCATTTTGACTGGCGACCCAACGGTTATAGTGCCCATCAACCTGGTCCCCATGACCGACCGCTAGATCTACACGTTCAAAACCATAGTAAGGCAGGTCCATCTCTCGTTCGGGATGCTTGCGCCAAAGCGGACCCAGTTCCTGGTCATATCGGCCGTGCTCTGAAATGACGGTTTCGTTCCTGGAATCACTCTTTAGTTTGGGAGGATTTTTGGTAACGCATTGGAAATGCGCTTTGCCGGAAAGCGAAGTTCGATACCCAGCGTTCCTCAGTATCTCGACAAATGTGCGACTATTGAGCGGGAGGCTTAGGCCGTTATGGCGTACGCCATGAAGCGAAGGCATCCGCCCCGTTACGATGCTGGATCGGTTCGGCATGCAAACCGGTGAAGCCACATAGGCACAATTGTATCGTGTTCCACATGAGGCAAGTTTGTCGATATTTGGGGTCTTCAAATATTGAGCACCATAGCAGCCCAAATGATCGGCCCGCTGCTGATCAGTCGATATGAGAAGAATATTTGGCCGGTGATCGCTCATGCGCTCAGTTCCTTTTGCGGCGCATTTTTGTGGCCAGTCCAAAGAGAGAAGAGGACAATGGAAATTGCAAAAACAAGCATCGCGCAGGAGGCAGGTCGCTCTAGAAAAACCATCAAATCGCCGCGCGACAGTTGTAGCGCGCGGCGAAAATTTTCTTCGACCATCGGGCCCAGCACAAAACCAAGGAGGACTGGCGCAGGTTCCAGGCGCGCAAGCCGCATGGCATAACCAACAATTCCGAAGACAACGACCTGCAATACCTGGAAGGGGCTGTTGCCGACTGCAAATACACCGATACAAATCAGCGTTATGACCACCGGAAACAATAAGCGGTAGGAGACTTGCAGCAACCGAACCCAAATACCAATCAACGGCAAGTTCAATATCAAAAGCAAGACATTGCCAATGACGAAACTCGCCACCAGACCCCAATAGATTTCGGGGTGCTCGGCAATCATCGTAGGCCCTGGCTGGATGCCGTGTATGATCAAAGCCGTCATCATTAGAGCCAGGACGGGGTCACCTGGCACGCCTAATGTAAGTGTTGGAATGAACGAGGCCTGCGCTGCAGAATTGTTTGCCGCTTCCGGCGCGACAATGCCAGGCACGTGACCGGTCCCAAATTTCTTCGGGACACTGGAGATGCGCTTTTCTAATCCATAGGCCATAAAGGCACCGATGGATGCGCCGGTCCCAGGAAGAGCACCCACTACAGCTCCCAACAAGCCACCTCGAATTATAGGGGCCGGCGTTTGCTTCAAATCTGCCTTTGTTGGCACCAGATCCCTTAGCGATACCTTCGCAACGGTGCCATGGCGTGCGCCGCGGCTACCAACCATATGAATGATCTCGGCAACCCCAAACAGCCCCATCGCCATCGCAACCACGCTCAAACCGTCGGCCAGCTGCATATTGTCAAACGTGTATCGATAAGTGCCGGTCGCCACGTCCGTGCCAATCAAACCTAGTGCGAGGCCTAGAGTGGACATTGCAAGTCCCCTTGCAATGCCAAACCTGGTCAATGATGCGGCTGCAACAAGGCCGACTATCATCAACGAGAAGTAGTCTGCTGCTCCAAACTTGAGCGCTAGTCTTGCCACAGCTGGTGCGGCACCCACCAACAAAGCAATGGCGATGAAACTGCCAATAAACGACGCAATTGTCGTCAGAAAAATGGCCGGGCCAGCGCGGCCCTGTCGTTTCATCGGATAGCCATCCAGGCAAATAATTGCCGATGACGGCGTACCTGGCAGGTTCAGCAGTATCGAGGCTACGCTACCCCCATACTGTGCGCCATAGTAGATCCCAGCCAGCATGATCAAACCGGCGTCTGGCGGCACATAAAAGGTGACCGGCAACAACATCGCGATGGTAGCCATTGCACCAATGCCTGGCAGAACGCCCATCAGCATGCCCATCATCACACCGAAAAAGCAGTACCCAAGTTTTGATAGGGTAAGCGCCGACGAAAATCCTGCAATCAGTTGCGTAATACCGTCCATCTAAAAGGCCACCAGCGGAACCGGAACACCGAGCCCAACGACGAACACAAGGGACGCAAAAACGGTAATTCCAAGCGACAGCAGAACCAGATCCCAAATGCTGTTGTCAGGCTCAGCCAATCCAGCGACAAAAGTTGCTACGGCTGTTGCAGGTACAAAACCCGTTGGTCGGATCATCGCGGCAAAGATGATCATCGCACCTAAAATGAAGCCAAATGCTCGCAATTTGGTCTGAAAGTTGCCCTTCTCTGCTGCCAAGTCGCCATCAGGAATTTCGCTCGCATCAAAATCGCTGGGCGGCTGCGGCGAGACAAAGATCATTATCGCGAAAAGACACTGCGCCAATCCCAATATCAGCGGAAAATAGCCGGGACCCATCCGACGAAGACTGCCCAGTTCATAGCTTGTCGCATGCCAGGCGACGAATACTCCGAACGCAAACAAGATCAGAGCAACCCAAAAGCGCTCGTGCCGATGGTGTAAAAATCTCCTCTCAGGCAAGTTGCTCATCCACTATGTCCCCTTCGACTAGACAGACAGCGGGGTTCACGGTAGCAAAAACATATGATGAAAAATAATGAAATAAATACCGTATTAGATGAAAAAGACTTATCATGAAGATCAAATCACTACGAATGGTCGAGCATTTTTTAGCAGCTTCAAGAGTAGGATCATTTCATGCGGCGGCAGGTGAAATTGGCGTTACACAAACTGCCATCACAAAGAGTATTCGCGAATTGGAGAATACGCTTGGCACCCCCCTATTCGAGCGTTCCGTAAAAGGCGTGCAGCTGACCAAATTCGGCGAACAGTTCAAACGCCGCGCAATACAGATCGAGCAGCAAAGTAACTATTTGGAACGCGAACTTTCTGAGATGATTGCTGGCAAGGCGGGTCGTCTGCGTATAGGTGCCGGAACCGTTTGGTCCGATGTATTCTTGCCAAAATTTCTGGCTTCATTTTGCAAGGAGCGACCCAATGTCGAGTTTGTGGTCCGGCGTAGCGTCGGAAGCCGTTTTCGAAACTTGCTGGAGGAAGGTGAGATTGACCTGGGTGTCGGCCTGGAACCCTCTCCTGATGATCTTTCACCGGACCTCGTATTTGATCCAATAGCCAAAATCGACACGATGTTTCTTGTTCGGAAAGGTCATCCACTTACTCGGAATCCCAGCGCCGGACTGAACGAGATAGTCGCCAATTCATGGGCCATGTACCGACTTGATACGATTATCTTTGACCGAGTTCGTCAGATGTTTCTAGACGAAGGTCTCACACTTAGTGCGCCGTCATTCCATGCCGATTCCACCGCTTCAATAATGAGTTTTGTTGCCCAAACAAACCATATAACCTGTTTGCCCGCACCAATGCTTCCTATGGCTAGACTTTTCAATCTGACTGCGATCAGCAATGTTGAAGGGCCATCTTTCCAATCTGGAGCAGTCTATATGAGTGCCGCAGCTGACTATCCGTTGATGAAGGAAATACTAAGCGGATTGAAGCTGTTTACCGTCGACTCCATGGCGACCAGATTGTCAGCTGACAAAGTTGACAACAAGACGTAAATCAAACGAACTTCATCTAGCTGGATTTGGCAGCGTTCGATCATCGATCTGATCCTGGTTACGTCGGTTCGAAATCCAAGCCAGTCACGACTTCTCATTAACCCTGGAGGGAGCTGAAATGGTTTTTGCGACTTCCTCTTCCAGGCTCTCCAAGATGAGTTTCTCGTAGTGGACAAATTTGCCGTCGGTCACCGATCGAGGATGCGGTAGATCTATATCGAAAACTTCCTTGATCCGGGCTGGTCTGGCCGAAAACAGCGCAACACGATCTGATAACAAGATCGCTTCTTCCACAGAGTGGGTGACAAACAGCGTGGTCTTGTGGGTGGTTTGGTGAATGCGTGTGAGGTCTTTTATCATTCGGCTGCGCGTTTGGGCATCCAATGCACCAAATGGCTCATCCATCAACAATATCTCAGGATCGTAAGCCAAAGCGCGCGCGATCGCGACGCGTTGCTTCATGCCTCCAGATAGAGATTCGGGATAAGCGTCTTCAAACCCTTGCAGCCCAATCATAGAAATCAGTTCGGATACGCGACGGTGTTGCTCCGCTTCCGATACACCCGCAATACGAAGACCATAGGCGATGTTCTTGGATACGACCTGCCAAGGAAACAGAACGTATTCCTGAAAAACGATACCCCGATTAGCCCCCGGACCTTCGATTGGCGAACCATTCAAGGTCAGAGCCCCGGCAGTTGGCTTTTCAAATCCGCCCACCATGAAAAGAAAGGTAGATTTTCCGCATCCTGACGGACCCAACAGCGAGATGAATTCCCCTTCTTCAATATCCAGATCAATGTCTTCGATTGCCACTACTTCATTTGGCGCACCAGGATTGAATCGCTTCTCAATATTGTTTGCCGAGATCTTGATCTGGCCCATGTTACAGATCCTTTGAGGTTGAAACACCCCACCTTATGACCGTGCGCCGCTCAATATAGCCAAACAAGACACGCTCCAGCGTGACGCCAATTAGTCCGACAACAATTAGGCCCGCAAACATCGCTTCTGAATCCAAAAATGTGCGGGCATCAAAAATCATGAAACCAACGCCATACGCCGTGGAAGCAAATATCTCTCCCGCGATCACTGCACGCCATGCCCGCCCAAGCGCCAGCTTATGGCCTGCAATCAGATATGGCATTGTCGCGCCCAACAGCACCGTTGTCAGTATTTGCCAACGTGAAGCCCCGGCCGTTTGAGCTGCCCAAATCATGCGCTGAGGGACACTTTGCACGCCGGCAGCTGCAGTGTAGATAATTGGAAAACACGACCCCGTGACGACCACAACGATCACCGTGTTGATACCAAGCCCCATCCATAAAATGATGACCGGTACGAAGGCGATATTCGGGATTACCATAAACATTGAAATGATTGGGTTTAACCAAGCATATACTGTTCGATTCATCCCCATAATGAGACCAATCGCAGATGAAACCATCGCTGCAAGGACAAAACCTGCAAGCAATGCAAACAAGGTCATGCCAATGTGGCGCAATAAGAGAAAATCTGGCGTTGCTCCTTTGCCCGGACCCATCATTTCAAAAAGCCTGACAAGCACGGCAGAAGGTGCGGGCATTAAGAGGGCGTTGACACCACTTAGTCGAACAGCCAACTCCCAGATTACTCCAAACAATAAAATCGCGGCTATGGGCGTCCATCTATTGCCAAGAAGTATCGCAGTAAATGGGCTTTCTGTTCCTGCTATTGATTGGCTCATAATGCCTCTACCGGCGCTGGCGTTGCGCTTGCGCTATGTTTGTTTGCAACCGCATCCCGCCCGCCATATTTTTCGATCAGTACCTGCTGATCGGCTTTGGCAGCACGATCTGTGGCAATTGGATCAAGTATGTTTTCCAGCTGGGCTTCAAACTCTCGAAGAACACCTGAATATTCGGGGCTCATTGCAAGATTGGACAATTCTTCAGGATCATCTTCCAAATCATAGAGTTCGGGCGGAAAGCCGACATAGTGGATATATTTATATCGCCCTCGCCGTATCATATATTCGGCCGATACTGCTGCCGTAGCATGATATTCGCTGAAGATTGGGCGAGATAAATCATCGGGCAGATTTGCAATCTCGATAAGTGATCGTCCATGACGATCATCCGTAGGCTCAATGCCGGCATTGTCGAGTACTGTCGGGTAGATATCAATTAGCTGAACGGGCGTGCGACGGGTAACACCGCAGGGAATGCCCGGCCCCGAAATGATCAAGGGTATCTGGACGGATTCATTATACATTGTGGACTTGCCCCAAAGCCCTCGCGCACCGAGACTCTCACCGTGATCTGACAAGAAAATTACCCGTGTCGAGATATCCAGTCCCGTTTCTGCGAGTACCGACAATATCTGCCCAATGCAGTCATCGACAAAACTCACCAAACCGTAATAGGACGCTATGGCTTCTCGACGATGGTCGTCAGAGGTAAAAAATTTGTCCCATAGATAGCTGTTGTTAAATTCGCGCCACCAACCTGTCTGATCGGTGCCATCATCGGGGCGTTTTTTCGGGAGTGGCATTTCAGCCGGATTATAGAGGTCAAAAAACTTTTTCGGTGCTACGAGCGGATAGTGAGGGCAAATGAAAGATACAAATGTCGCCCAAGGTTGCGATGATGATTGCGCGGCACGCTGTCGTAACCAGTTTTTGGCTTCGTTGCAGATGTTTCGATCATATCTGGTATATTCTGTTTCCCCAGGACCAATGTTTTCGGCCATATCGCGGCATTGCGGCCTTGGTGATGGGGGTTCGCGGACCAAACCCTGCGTGTCTCCACCTTCGAAGATGTGCATCGGCAAAAGCCTGTGATCGAAGCCAGTGGAAGCACGATCATCAACATAATGTAGCTTGCCGATTGAGGTGGTCTCAATACCTGCGGCTTGGAGACAGTGACCCCAACTGTCGACACGACCGTCATAAGCGATGCAATTATCCCAATAGCCGGTCTGGTGCGCATGCTGACCTGTGGCAAATGCAGCACGAGCTGGTACGCAGATCGGCGAGTTTGAG
>JBCCEP010000164.1:0-8447 GCA_039030215.1 Pseudomonadota bacterium | reverse complement strand
GCCATTTTTTTTCGATGTGCTGGTGGTTGTAGGAGTCGGACATGAGGAATGCGGATAAGGGAGGTGGGAGGGATTCCCACCTCCGCCAAAGCTACGGCGGGCAAGTAGGAGGAGTTAGTTGTCAGTAGTCAGCCATGCCTGCCGGCAGGCGGGTGAATCAGTTGTCAGTGTTGCATCTGTTTCGTGACACAATGGCACCCGGAATGCCCAAGAAAGACTCCTGGAGTTATTGTGATCGCAGCGGGCGCACCGGTGAGGAGATTTTGGATATCGTCAAAAACGGGCGCCTCTGGGTAAACATGACCCAGCTTGAAACAGTGAGCGATGACTTTGCCGAACTGCTGGAGAATATGTTCCTGGAGTTCGAACAATATCTGCCTGACTTCAAGACTTTCAAACGTTCAATCGGTTTGCTGGTTTCTTCTCCCAATTCCCAGGTGTTCTATCATTGTGATGTGCCCGGCCAATCGCTGTGGCAGATTGCAGGCCGCAAGCGCGTATTCATCTATCCGGCCGAAGAGCCATTTCTCAATCCGCCCGAGGTGGAAAATGTTATCCGCGCCCGGACAGAGGAAGAGGTCAATTACGAACCTTGGTATGATGATTATGCCGAGATCTATGACCTGGAACCTGGCGAGATGCTGCATTGGCGGTTGAACGGGCCGCATCGTGTCGTCAACCTAGACAGTGTGAATGTCTCCATTACGACCGAACACTGGACACCGGAAATCCGTCGCAGTTACGCAATGAATTACGGCAACGGAATATTGCGGGATTTTGGTCTCAATCCAAAATCGAGAAGTACTGAGGGCCTTGGCTTTTGGTCAAAGGTGGCGCTGACCGCAGCGTGGCGCGCCTCCGGCCTGCATAAAGGCCAGGCATTCAAGCGGGCCTATAAATTCAGGATTGATCCATCTTCTGCCGGCGGGTTGGTTCCGCTTGCTTCGGAATAGGCAGAGCTCAACAGAAGGTTGAATATGCATTCTTTGCAGCAAATCGAGGAAACACTTCCGAGGGGACCATTCCACATGCTCTACGATGCTAAATGGAGCAAAAACGATCAAACCAAAATCCTATCCCGAAATGACATGGAACATGTCTTGCCGGAGTGGGAGGATTTATGCGGCAGGCTGGCAGAAGACACGCCCTACTATACGCCGACCTATGCAAATGCGCTTCTGTCCAGCATAGATCATGATCGTGATATCCGGTTTGCGACAGTCTGGCGGGACGCCAGAATGATCGCGATGTTGCCGATTTGCCGGACCAGAATAGGCGCGGTAGATCTTCCCAATGTGTGGCAGGCCTGGACGACACCTTATACGCTGGGGTGTACACCATTGCTTGATCGGGATTTGGCGGGCCAAGCGGCACTTGCATTGGTTGAGGGCCTGAAAGCTTTTCATCGCGGAATCTGGATAATTCCGACGATCAATACGGGCGGGAAAGCAGCTGGCGCATTGATTGACGCGCTTCGTCAACTTGATGCATCGATCAGCGAGACCGGGCAATTTGAACGGGCTGTACTTCGCCGGGATGGTACAACCTTTGATGAACACCTGAATGAGAAATTGAGCGGAAAACGGCGCCGCGATCTCGCGCGCAACCGTAGGCGCCTGGAAAAGCTTGGCGAATTAAAGCATGTCGTTTCCACCGGCGGTGATGGCCTGGCCAATGCGGTAGAGGCTTTTCTTGATATTGAGAAAAGTGGCTGGAAAGGTGCGCGTGGTACTGCTCTGGCCTGCGATCCAGGCACAGCAGAATTTGCCCGCAATGCCTTCTCCCCGATTGGCGTTGAAGACGTTGGGAGAGCCGACGTGCTGATGCTTGATGGCAAGCCGATCGCGGTCAGCCTCATGATCATGACCGGAAGAACCGGATTCACAATCAAGTGTGCCTATGACGAGGAATATCGATCCTATTCGACCGGACTGGTGCTGGAGATCGACGTAATCCGCAGCTTCTTAAGCGAAGATTGGGCCGATTTGCTGGATTCCGCTACTGCCGGGTCGCACATCATCGACGGCCTCTGGTCGGGTCGCATCGAGATGGCAGATCTGATTTTCACGTTTTCACCGGTGTTTCCAGGATGGCAATTGGCAGCCGTAACGCGGGCCATGGACGCAAAACAGCAGGCCAAATCAAGAATAAAGAAGCTCATCGGGCGCAAGTAATCAATCAAAGGCACATGAAGGGACACAGCGGAGGTGGAGCGGTCGAAAAATTGAAACAAGCATCAACCGTTTCAGATGTGTCTGCAGGATAAATGATGCAACCAGTCGATTGGACGAGCCGGTGCCAGCCGGTGTGAGCGCGGTGCGACCCCGCGGGGTTGCTCCATGTGTTTTGCAGAAACCAAGCCAAGGGAAGCGATAATTAATGTCGGAATGTTCCGAAACATTCAAGAAAGAGCTGAATTCGCCAGATCTCAAAAGCGGGATGCTGTCAGCAACCTGTGCCCTGGCATCGACCAATCCTGAACAGTTTCTAGACGAACTTGACTGGTCGGTCGCAGAGACACTTGATGCAATTGCCAGTCCTGCGCTGCAGGATGGGTTTGCAACATCATTTCATGACAAATCCTGGTATGAGAGCTGGCTGTCGACTCTGGGAAAGAACGCCAGGCTTTGTATCCTGGTCGGTGAATTTGCAAACACGCCATTGATTGCCTTTCCACTTTGTGTGCAAAAATCCTGGAACCATACCAAGGCATCTTTCATCGCCAGCGATGTTAGCGACTACAATCATCCGTTGATGCACGAGGTGCTGGCCCGGCATGCTTCGCCCGAATTCTATCAGGCCATGTGGTGCAAGATCGGCTCCCTAATTCCCGAGGCTGATATCCTTTCTCTGAGGAAGCTGTTGAATGATCCCGGCCCTGGTTGCGGTAGAGCGATCTGGTATCCGAGCCGCGTGGAGGCTGAAGCTTCTCATCATACGAATCTGAGCGGCGATTGGGCGGAGAACCAGGGACGCTTCTTTGGAAAATCCAGCCGAAAAAGCCTTTTGCGCAAGGAAAAGAAGTTATCCCAGGCGGGCGAGATCACCTATCGGAACATTGTGGGCAAAGCGGCCAGGACAAACGCCATCAAGACGCTTTCGGTGTGGAAATCACATCAACTACGCAATCTGGGCCTGGTAAACCCTTTCATTTCCGGTGATTTCCAGAGATTCCTTAGCCAAATCGTGCAAACCGGCGATGCGGATACCTACCGGATCTACGGCATGTATGCGGGCGAAACGCCGCTTGCGCTTACCTTGATGATTTGCCATGGCGACCGTTGGTTTCTGTACCAAACTGCCTACACCAATCAGGAAGCCGGAAAGTACTCTCCCGGATTGTCCCTATTGCGGGAAATTCTAAGGCGAGCTCATGACGAGGGCTGCACGGTTTTCGATTTCGGGTTGGGCAATGAAGGGTACAAGAAGAAGTACTGCGACAAGAACCTGACGCTTTATCGCTCGGAGATGGCGCTGACCACAAAAGGCTGGGTCGCAAAGGCTTATTTCGACGGTGCGCTGGCGGCAAGACGACTGGCGAAATCCAACAAGAAAATCGAGGCAGGAGCATTATCCATGCTCCAATTGCTGGCAAACTTCCGACGGCCAAAACGACAGACCTGAATTGTTGCAAGCTTTTCTGAATTCGCAACGATTTATTATGATTAGTGGAATAAAATCAGCGAATTAAGGAAGGCGCCTAATCGCGCACATAAATTGGCACATCCCCCAAGGAAAGATAGGCTTAAAATGCTATCGGCCAAACGCAATGCTGAAATGAAGCATAATTCTAAACGGACGATGCGGTTTGCTAGATATTCCGTAATCGGCGACCTTTGGTTCCAACGTGCATCAACCAGGCACTCATTACCTGGACACAATGGAATGGTGCGGTGCGGAGGCGAAACCAATGCTTGGTACTGACAACCCGCCCTCCGTAGATGGATTTGATGCATCAATGATCGATGTTTCGACGCCCGTCCTGATTTTGGGCGGCAGGGAAAACTCTCTTTCGCTGGTCAGAAGATTCGGCGCTGCAGGAATCAAAACAAGAGTTTCGGGGCCCGCAGATTGTTGGGGCATGTATTCGCGACATTGTGCCGAACATTTCAAGATTCCGCACGGTGCCTCCGGACCAGAATTCTGGAGCGAATTGTTGCTTACCGGCAAAAACCCGCAGCTGTGCGGCAGTCTGTTGATCGCCGGTAGCGATCTGGCGATAGAATTCATGGCTGAGAACCGAGCAGCGCTAAAGGAGCATTTCATCTTCGCCCACGGCGACCCGAAGCTCCAACTATCCCTGCTGGACAAGCGTGAAACGCTGATTCTTGCAAGAAAGGCGGGTGTTGCCACGCCGCAATTCTGGAATGTGGCGAATGAAGATGACCTGGAACATATTCGGGCCAGTGTCGAATTCCCGGTCATGGTGAAGCCGATTCTGTCACACAACTTCATCAAGCAGTTCGGCAAGAAGTTGTTCATTATCGAAAAGGATTTCGACGAATTGGCCGACAAGGTACGTCTTGCGTGGTCGAAGGGCATTGAAGTCATGGTGATCGAAATGATCCCCGGACCGGATTCACAGTTGAGCAGTTTTTACACATATATCGATGGCGATGATCAGATCAGGTTTGAATATACCAAACGAATAATTCGAAGATATCCGATCAATCGAGGGCTTGCCTGTTATCACAAGAGCGAGTGGATGCCTGAAACTGCCGAGGCCGGCAAGAAATTCTTCAAGGGGATTGGCTTTCAGGGTTTGGGTAATATCGAATTCAAACGGGATCCAAGAGACAACATCCTCAAAGTTATCGAGTCCAATGCGAGATTTACCGCCGCGCAGGAGTTGGTGGTCAAGGCAGGCGCGCCGATCGATTTCATTTTCTACTGCGCAGCCACCGGACAGCCCGCCCCGACATTCGAAGAATACGACCAGCAACTAACCTACTGGTACGGGTTGCGGGATTTTCTTGCATTTATCGAAATGCGCCTGGCCGGCTCAATCTCCACAGAACAGTGGATCAAGAGCCTGTTTCCGCTCAAGCACGTACCGCCGCTGCATAGCTTCAAAGATCCCTTTCCGAGCTTAGCCGCATTCTCCGCAAGGCTGGACAAGACGATGCGGAGTTTGATTTGACCGAAGTCCTGACATCTGGACCAGAGCTCGACGCCTATCTGCGTGACTTGTTCAAGGCTATCGGGATCGGTGCGGCTCAAAGTGCCAGTATCGCCAGGAACATGACCTGGAGCGAGCTTGTAGGCCGAAGGAATTTCGGGGTGATCCGAATTCCGATCCATGTCAAACGAATTGAGCACGGTGTGCTGAACGCAATACCGAAACCGAAGTTTTCACAAACTGCCGCCAGTACCGGCATACTGGATGGTGACAATGGCTTCGGATATTTCACCGGTGAACTCGCGATGGAAAGGGCCGTCAAACTAGCCGCCGCGACCGGCATCGGTATGGTTGTGGTCAATAACAGCAATTTCTTCGGAACCGGTGCCTATTTTGCTGATCTTGCGGCGAGAAAGGGAATGCTGTCGCTGGTTTTGAGCAATTCCTTTCCAAAAGTGGTCGCACATGGCGGACTCAAGTCGGTGCTTGGAACCAATCCATTTGCATTTGGTTCGCCACGTGCCCAGGGGAATAATTTACTCATCGATTTTGCGACGTCCTCACTCGCAGGATCGACTGTCCGGCAATATCTGGATCAGGGTAAACAACTGCCGGAAGGCTTGGCCATTAGGCCGGACGGCGAACCGGAAACAGATCCGAAGAAAATCGGCAAGGCGTCACTGATGCCGTTTGGTGGAGCAAAGGGATACGGGCTTTCCCTGATGGTCGAAATACTGTCCGGTGTGCTAAGTGGCGCTGGTTTTTCAAACTCGGTCAAATCGACCTATTCCAACTTCAAGGAAAAGAGCAATAGCGGGCATTGCATGATCGCGATCGATATTGAAAAGTTCATGCCGCTTGAAGAGTTCTACGGGCGTCTGGAATCGTTTGTTGGCCTGTTGAAGCTCTCTAACCCGGACAACGAAGTTCTGCTGCCGGGTGAAGTTCGTTGGAGAAACTACGAACATAATTCCGAGCACGGCATTGCAATTCCCGAAAAGATAATCGCTGAGCTGACTGCGATTTCCGAAAAATACAAGGTCGACTGCCCATGGATGGTAGCAGGCTAACGACATGCAGCTACTCCTACAAAGGTTTCCCACCTCGCTTTTTGGAACGTCCTTTCTGCTGACATTCGCACGATTGGCGGGCGCTGGTGTCGGGATCCTGCTGCAGATCGTGATAGCCAGACACTACGGTGCGCAATCCCTGGGAATTTATTATCAGGCGCTTAGCCTAGCAGCGATATTTTCGGTGTTCATCTCTGTCGGCTATCCATGGATCGTAGCTCCGATCGTTGCAGCAAAGGAAGCGGACAATTCTCCAGAATTGCTGTCCAATTTTCTTACGCAGGCTTTCAAGGATACGTTTGCAATCTCTATCCTGTTGGGGATTCCGCTAGCGCTGGCGATCTGGTATTCCGGCTACTTTGGTGCGGATGAGCGCGTTGCTTTGCTGGTCGGTTTACTCACAGCCCCGGTCTATGTGGTGATGCGCATGATGGGTGGCATCGCCAACGCGCTGAAACATTTTCAACTGGCCAATCTGCCGGAACTATTGCTGAGGCCGACACTAATTCTGGCGATAGTGTCCTTCGCGGTTATCTTCCAGCTTCATCTCGGCGCCGTATCGATCGTAACAATCAATCTGATCGTGTCGGTTGCACTGGCAACCTACATGGTTAGCGCTCTTGGCGGAGCGATTGATTTATCGTTCGGCAGGAGTTCAGCTCAAGATCAACCAGCGGCTGAGAAATCGCGACTGCGAAAACTCGCCGTTCCGATGATATTCTCGACGCTTTTCATCAACATGTTTGCGGATCTTGACATCCTGATCGTGAGCATGATTCTGCCCACGAGCGAAACGGGGATATTCGGCGTCTGCATGAAGATTGCCGCATTACTGGTCTTTGCTGTGCAGGTCACCCATCAGATTTTGCTTCGGGATGCTTCAGATGCGCATCGTACATCAGACAAGATGAAAATGCAGAGCATCATCGGTAAAGCAAACAGAATAGCTATTGCGTCCAGCATCCTGTCTTTCCTGGTAATATTGTTCTTCGGAAAATTGCTGCTCGGGATCTTCGGCCAAGAATTTCTGACCGGGTATTACTGCCTGCTTGGCCTCTCACTGGCGCAATTTATCCGCGCGGCATTTGGGCCAGCCATTCAGATCCTGATGATCACCGGTCATCAACGCGCCGGAATACCAGTCTATATCGGCAGTCTGATCGTGCTGGTGGTTTGCAACCTGATCCTGGTGCCTGCTTACGGCTATGAAGGTGCTGCCATAGCCGTAATAATCACCACCCTATTCTGGTCTGTCTGGCTAAATCGCCTTGTAAAGCAAAAATCCGGCTACGGAATTTCGATCTTCAGCACGGAAAACTTGCCGATTGGAAGTAAACTGGCAAAGCGCTGATTGGGTCGGCAAATAAAATTGTTCTGTGATTTCTGGCAGTCCCTGATCCGCTTAAATCCGGCATTCCCGATTGAAATTACACAACCGTATGGCTGTTCGCGTTCGCTGGTGTGACAATGTCGCCATCTTTGGCCAATACCAATTGAAGTATTGGATTGGAGGGAGCTGATGTTGATTTTCAGGCAATTATTCTTGGCTTGCGCGATCGGGGTAGCCGCCCTGATTGTCAGCGCGGCGGCTGCATCGGCGGGCGTATTGGCAAATCCGATCGGCACCACCGCCTTGGCACAGGCGGCGGACCAATTTGTTGGCGGTGACAATTCAGACTTGCAGGAAGTCCGACATGGCAAACGACGCGCACGCAGACACAGCAAGCGTGGATACCGTGGAAAGAAGGGGCGCAACTACCGCAAATATAGCGGCAAGCGGTACCGCAAGAAGGCCAAGCGCAGACATTATCGTCACAGCGGGAAGCGTTATCGCAAGCACAAGCGCCGGCGTTATTCGAGAAGACACTATTATCCCGACTTTTATTTCGGGCCGGCCTATCCGCCGACGGTCTATATCGTACCGGTACCACAATACCATGCAGATGCATGCTCCTACTGGGCACGGCAATGTGAAAAGAACTGGCGTACTCGCAGCGACTTTATCGGCTGCATGCGATATCAGGGCTGCTATTAGCCTCTAATTATCATCAAGAACGCAGGTAGTTTTGAAGGGTTGCCTGCGTTCCGTCCCGCCAGAGTGCATTCAGCGCCTCGGTAAACGCCTCCGTAAAGACCTGGCTTTCGTTCAGCGTGCCGAAAATTTCGTGCATTTCGAGGAATTTCGGAGGATCCGATTTGGCAGCCTTGGCCTGAGCACGGAGCCTGTCAGCGGCGACATCATCAATAATGATTTCATT
>JBCCEP010000163.1:0-8448 GCA_039030215.1 Pseudomonadota bacterium | reverse complement strand
CGACGATATCCGCGCCTTCAGAGCACCATTATGGGTCTGCAGCGACACGATTTGCGTGGTTCCCAGATATTCTGTCGCAATCACCTCGCCCCGGTAACCTGCTGCATCTGAGAACCGGATATGTTCCGGTCGTACGCCGTAAACCAGATCGCCATCAAAGGGTTCTCTCAGGGCAGGAACGCCCATTGGCTGGTGATGCAAATCGACACTCGTTGCGCCGACCTCCAGGCTACCGTGAAACTTCAGGAAGTTCATCGACGGCGAGCCGATGAAATCGGCAACAAACATGGTGGCCGGCTTGTCATACATATCTTGTGGCGTGCCGAACTGTTCGACAACGCCCTGGTTCATCACGACAATCTTGTCGCCCATCTGCATGGCTTCGAGCTGATCATGCGTCACATAGACTGTGGTCGCCCCCATTCGGTCATGCAGTTTGCGAAGTTCTTCCGACATATGCTCGCGGAATTCTGCATCCAGTGCACCAAGTGGCTCATCCATAAGAAAACACTTTGGATTTCGGACAATCGCTCGCCCTAATGCAACGCGTTGCCGGTCTCCGCCGGACAAGCCGCTCACGGGACGGTCGAGAATTTCCTCGATACCGAGAATTCCGGCCACTTCGGCGACCTTCTCGACAATCTGCGCTTTCGGCATCCCCTGGCTTACCAGCGGGTAGCTGATATTCTTGCGCACATTCATATGCGGATAGAGTGCAAACATCTGGAAAACGAAGGCGATGTCGCGCTGACTGGCTGGCTTCTGCCCGACTTCCTCGCCACCGATATAGATTTCGCCCGAAGTCGGCAGTTCCAACCCGGCGATCATCCGCAATGTTGTCGTCTTGCCGCAGCCCGAAGGACCCAGAAGCATGAAGAACTCACCGTCTTCGATCTTGAACGAAGACGCCTTTACGGCGGTGAAGTCGCCAAAGTCCTTCCGCAGCTCCTTGATGATGATTTCAGCCATGTCCCCTACTCCGGAAAATGGCTGACAATGATGAACATGACAGTGCCCACCAGCGTTACGATGAAGGAATAGGTGAAGGCAGGCAGATAAAGCGGTTGCATCAGCATGAGCACGCCTACCGCAATCAGGATGCTTGCAACCATCTCCCAGGGCCCGCGACGGAAACGGGCCAGACCATGTATGAACTGGCTCATTTGCGTACCGCTCCGAAGGTGATGCCCCGCAGCAAATGCTTACGAAGCAGGATTGTGAATACCAGCACCGGGAACAGGAATATCGTCGCGCCGGCGGCAACTGCCGGCCAATCCTGCCCACCAACGCCGATGATGGTCGGTATAAATGGCGGTGCCGTCTGTGCCGTACCCGACGTCAGCAGTACGGCGAACGCATATTCATTCCAGGCAAAGATCAGACAGAAGATTGCAGTAGAGGCAATCCCGGTTGCCGCTTGCGGTAGTACCACCTTGTAGAAGGCTTGAAACCGGGTGTAACCGTCGATTAGCGCCGCCTCCTCATATTCTCGCGGGATCTCGTCGATAAAGCCCTTCAAAAGCCACACCGACAGCGAAAGGTTTACCGCCGTATAAAGCAGGATCATCCCCGCATGCGTGTCGGAAAGCCCGAGCGAACGGAACATCAGGAAGATCGGTATGGCGACGGCAATCGGCGGCATCATCCGGGTAGAGAGGATGAAAAACAGCAGGTCGTCTTTCAGCGGTATTCGATACCGCGAAAATGCATAGGCGGCGAGCGTACCCAGGAATACGGAAAGAAATGTCGAGCCAAATCCGATGATGACCGAGTTCATAAAACGCTCGCCAAAGCGCGAGGGACCGGCAATCACATTGCCCTTTTTGTGAACGATCTCCTCATACCAGGTCGTCGGCGGATGGGCTGCCAGATATTCTTCGGTCTGCCGTGTCTGCGTCGTGAACAGGTTTACATATCCCTCCAGCGATGGTTGGAAAAACACCTTGGGCGGATAGGCAATTGAATCCGGCGAGGTCTTGAAGCCGGTGGAGAATATCCACAGCAATGGCAGCAAGGTGATCAGCGCATAGGTGACAACCAGAATGCCGGCGAGCCACTTCTGCCGCTTGGAAGGATCGGTTACCGAATAGCTACTCATCGTTCTTTCACCTTGTTGAGCGCTTTCACGTAAATCGAGGCAAGCCCGAACACAGTCACGAAGAGAATGATCGCGTATGCCGATGCATAGCCAGTGCGCCATTTCTCGAACGCTTCCCGTTTCAGATTGATCGATGTGAGTTCGGTGGTCGAACCAGGCCCGCCGCCGGTAAGTTGTACGACAAGATCAAACATCTTGAAGTTTTCGATGCCCCGGAAGAGCACTGCCAGCATAAGGAATGGCAGAACCAGCGGCACGGTAATTGTCCAGAACTGACGCCATTTCGACGCTCGGTCGCATTCTGCCGCCTCGTAAATGGAATCCGGTATGGATCGAAGGCCAGCCAGGCATATGAGCATCACAAACGGCGTCCACATCCAGGTGTCGACAATCACAATCGCCCAGGGTGCAAGCGCCACGTCCCCAATCATGGAAAACGAGGTCGGATCGGCGCCGGTAAAGAATGCAATGGCATAGTTGAACAGCCCGATCTGGGGTTGATAGAGGAATGTCCAGAAGTTCCCGACAACCGCCGGCGACAACATCATCGGCAATACGATAATGGTCGTCCAAAGGTCATTTCCCTTGAATTTGCGGTTTATCAGCCAAGCCAGGGCAAAACCGATCAGGACCTGGATAACAATCGTCCAGAACAGGAAATGCGCCGTCGCCTGCATCGTCAGCCAGATATCGCTGTCGGTAAGGATGCGCTCATAATTGCGCAGTCCGACCCACTTCACATCCGCATTGGGCCGGTTGGCCCGGAAATTGGTGAAACTCAGCCGGATGGTCCAGATCAACGGAAATATGTTGATGGCCAGCAGCAGGAAAATCGTCGGAGCGACAAAAATCCATGCAATTGCGCGGTCAGAGAGCCCTCTAATTTTGCGCGAGACTTTGGCCGGTGTTGCTTTCGCAACACGATCCATTGTTGCCTCAGCCATGAGGCACCCTCCCTGATTTTTGTGGTTTTCCTACCACGGGGCCGGTGTCAGCCGCATCGGCCCCGTGTAATGTTAGCACAGGCTGATTGCTGCGCTAATGATTAATGGGCAGCCTACAGCTTGCCTTCGTCTTCAAAGACCTCGACCCAGTCTTCCACCAGACCGTCGAGTGCTTCCTGTGCCGTGCCCTGTCCCGCAATCACATAACTGTGGACGCGATCCTGCATGGCAAGCAATAGCGAGGCATAGGCAGGTTCAGCCCAGAAGTCCTTCACGATTGCCATCGAATCCAGGAAGGTTTGTGCGTAAGGCTGGCTGGTCGCAAATCCGGGATCTTCCACGACGGCCCGAAGGGCTGAATAGCCACCCAATTCCCACCATTTTTTCTGAATTTCAGGCTGGGCAAACCACTTGATATATTCAAGCGCTGCATCCTGGCTGTCGGAATAGGAAACAACCGAAATACCCTGTCCGCCAAGCTGGGCAAAATGTCCGTTTGGACCGGCAGGATTGGGGAAGTAGCCTGACTTGTCGCCGCCGACATTCGGATCAGCATGAACACCTGGCCAGATAAATGCAAAATTCATCTGCAGCGCCACCTGACCTGATTTATAGGCATCGATGTTTTCAGACATGTACCAGTCTGACGAACCCGGAGGCGTGCAGCAGTCATAGAGTTCCTTGTAGAACTCCAGCCCCTTCACGGCTTCCGGAGAGTTCACGAACCCATCCAGTTCATAGGGGCTGTCCGGATTGCCATACTGAAATCCGTGATTGTACAGCGCGTTGGTAACGCCCATTGTGATGCCTTCAGAACCCCTCTCGGTATAGATCGCTGCACCATAGACTGTCTTCCCATCTATCTCGCGGCCCTGGAAGAATTCTGCAATGTCCTTGAGTTCGTCAAGTGACTGGGGAACGCCCAGGTCACGGCCATACTTTTCCTTGAACTCGGCCTGCAGTTCCGGGCGTTCGAACCAGTCCTTCCGGTAGGTCCAACCAACCACATCACCGAAGGCTGGCAAAGCCCAATAGTTTGGTGAGCCCTTCGGCCATTCCGCATATCCAGCCACCGTGGCAGGAATGAAGTCATCCATCGTGATACCTTCGGCATCGAAGAAATCATTGAGCTTTACATAATGGCCCGCCTCTGCACCAAGACCGATCCACTGGCTGTCACCGATCATCAGGTCACAAAGCTTGCCGCCCGAATTCAGTTCATTCAGCATCCGGTCGGCGAAATTTGGCCAGGGGACAAATTCGAAGCTCATCTTGTGTCCGGATTTCTGCTCAAAGTCCTTGCTGAGTTCGATCAGCGCATTCGCCGGGTCCCAAGCAGCCCAGCATAAAGTCAAGTCATCAGCCTTTGCCGAACTGACACCAAACCCCATCGTCACTGCAACCGCAGTCGCGCTCAACAGTTTCGAAAATTTCATCATAAGCCTCCCGTGTTTCAATATCTGACCCTGCCACATTGGATACGGCCATGGATTTCATCAATAAATGATTTACGTACCTCAAGTAAAGCAAAAAATGAGGTGCGTACCTCATTTTGTCGCAAATTTTCGATCAAAGGTTCTCCCGCAAGACGATTTCTATGCGGATACGCTCTTGCGATTCCAATAGCTTAGCATTGTCGCACTTGGCCTTCAGAACACGGATGGCGCTTCTGGCGAGATGACCGACATTTTGTGTGATTACCGCATCGATGTGGTCGCTGATAAGCGCTTTGCGCATCGTCGGTGTCAGTTCATGCCCGATGATAATCGGTGAATTTGCAATTCGAAACGGTTCAATCGCCTCCAGCAGGGATTTGTTTCCCGACCCGATGGAGTAAACCCCGGATATATCCGGATTGAGCTCGAAGGCACGCTTGATTATCTTGGCTATTCTCTCGGTATCGCCGTGACCTTCCAGCGACGGAAGTACATTCAGGTCAGGAAATCGCTCGGCAATGACCTTGTCAAAACCGAGCCGGCGCTCGATTGCATCTCGAGCAAGCATCGAACTGCTGACGACCAGTATCTTGCCATTGGGATCTTTTTGAAACTGCCCCATCAACTGGCCGGCAGTTCTGCCGGCGGCGATGTTGTTTGTGCCGACAAACCAGTCACGTCCTGAGGTCGGAAGGTCCGAAACAAGCGCTACGACCGCAACTCCCTGCTCTTTCAGGCGCAAAATGGCGTCACGCACTTCGGGCGTCTCCGGCGCCATGATGGCGACCCCTTCATAATGGGAACTACCGATCCGTTGCAGCACACCCACAATGGCATGAGGATCCCTCGGAGGTATGCGATACTGCTTGATTCCCAACCGGTCCGACTGGCCATTCGCAGCCGCTTCCTGCAGCGACGCACGCAAGGTATCGACGAATTGGTCTGGCCCTTCCGGCAGGACAAACGCAAACCGGTAGACACGCTGCCTTGCAAGATTTGCCGCAGATAGATCACGAATATAGCCCAGCGAATCGATGGCCTCATTCACCCGGTCGATCGTCTTCTGACGAACACCGGGCCTGGCGTTCAAGACCCGATCTACGGTTGCCAGGCTGACCCCGGCAGTCTTCGCAATATCATGTACAGTCGGTTTGCCCAATTCAGCCTCCAACTCACCGAATAGGGCATTTGCTTGAGGTACGTCAATCAGAAATAATTTGCTATTCTAATAATTTTGATGCTGTTTCTTGATAAATGCATTTCATCGACCGCACGAAATTACACCAAATTACCTCAGCTATAATAGCGAAACCTATGTGTATTCATTAATCAACTGCGTTTGCCATTAAGGGCCTGTTTCCCACAGCTAAAATTTGCCAATCACTGGCTTTCTTATATAGCTCGCGGCTAACTCGAATTCCGTGTCATGGCTATGCAAATGGGGAGTGTGTTGCAGTGGGAATTTTATTATCGGTTTTTCTACCTTTGTCGCTTGCAATCATTATGTTTTCGCTCGGAAACGGATTGGGCGTGGCAGACTTCCAGCGGGTCGCCAGCCGCCGCTTTGCGTTCCTCGTCGGCGCAATAAACCAGATGCTCGTTCTGCCGATCGTTGCCTTTGTTATTGCGATTCTGTTCGTCTTGCCGGGTGAAATTGCCCTTGGTTTGATGATCCTGGCATCCTGCCCGGGCGGTGTAACCTCCAACTTGCTGACGAAATTCGCCAAGGGTGACGTGGCGCTTTCGGTATCCTTGACCGCTGTCATCAGCCTCGTGAGCATTGTCACGATCCCTATATTGGTGGCGACTTCAGCCAGCTATTTCATGGGCCTCGATGCGCCCGATATCAACGTGACTTCGCTTGCAATTGCCATGTTCCTGATTACCGCTTTGCCGGTCGCAGCCGGCATGTCCTTGCGCCATTTTGCACCTGACTTTAGCCAGCGTGCCGACAGGTCTCTGTCACTCACGGCCACCATTCTGTTTGTCGTTATCATCATCGGCGCCCTTGCTGCCAATTGGAGCGTTTTTCTGGATAACCTCCCCCGGCTGGCACCGGCTTTGGTGCTGCTTAATGTCGTTTTGCTTTCGGTTGGGATTATCTCAGGCCGCCTGCTTCGTTTGTCCGGCAGCGAAGCAACCGCAATTGCCATTGAGTCCGGAACGCAAAACGGGACATTGGGGATCACCGTCGGATCGCTGATCGTCGAACAGGCAGCCGGCCTGCCGCCCTTTTCGCTTCCGTCAGCCGTCTACGGCATAACAATGTATCTGGTTACCATACCGTTTGTGCTCTGGCGGCGGAATATCACCTAGCGACAACCATATTATTGATAGGTAAGGTCCTGAGCCAAGGAGAGAAAAGATGAAAAAATCGGTCGTCATGATTCACGGCGCCTTTGCCGGACCTTGGTGCTGGGATGAATACAAGACATTTTTCGAAAAACAGGGTTGGAATTGCCATACGCCGGCGCTGCGATACCACGATGGCGATCCGAAAGCGGAACCCGACCCTGATTTTGCAAATACCAGTATTGCCGATTATGCCGACGACATTGCAGACCTTGTTCAATCGCTCGACGCGAAACCCGTTCTGTTGGGCCACGCCATCGGCGGCATGATCGCACAGCAGGTCGCTGCTCGCGGCCTGGCCAGCGCAGTCGTGGCGATTAACCCGAATGCCCCCTGGGGAATGTTGCCCGAAACTGATGATGAACGTGCTGTCGCACGCAGTTTCATGGAAATGGGCGCATTTTGGAACGGCCCATTACGCGTTCCGTTTGAGTTGATGGCGCCCTTTGCGCTCAACAAGCTCGATGATGCAGCCCAACACGACCTATTTGACAAGCTGGGCGCTGAGTCGGGTCGTGTCATGTTCGAGATGTTCTTCTGGATGTTTGATGACAATCGCGCCGCTGAAGTCCAATTCGATAAAGTCAAATGCCCCGTGCTGGTCGTTTCAGGAGAGGAAGACCGCGCCGTCCGTCACCAGCTTGGAAAACAGATCGCTGAAAAATATGGTTCAAGAGGAACTCATCACCTGGCAAAGGGCCACGCGCATTTTCTCTTTCTGGAGCCCGGCTGGGAAACCCCCGCGAATTTCTCCGAGCATTGGATGTCCAAGGCTGTGGCCAGGTAGCTGATTTCCAGGTACCGATATGTGACTATCTGGGTATTCCCGCTTTCTCCAGACCGGTCATATATAACTTCAACTGGTCGTCCCGCTGGAGGTAGAAGAGCTTTCTTTCGGCAAATGTCAGGGTGAAATCAGCGTTTTCCTTCGATAGCTGGGCGACCATCTTTTCCAGTTCTTGCTCACGACCGAGATAGGCCAGCGCGACCACTGCATGGGCTGTCGCCCAATACTGGCAATTGGGTATATTGCGGGCCCTTTCGGCCCAGGCCAGCGCCTTTTCAAATTGCTGATCAAACAATAATGTCATCGCGCCATAGCTCAGGAAGGCCCAGAGCTGGGGATGGTTGGGGCTCATCGCCACGGCTTTTTCAAACAGCGTAATAGCTTCATCATACCTGCCCTCATAGGCAAGCGAATCCCCCAATCCGCAATAGGCCGGCGCGAGGGTCGGATTTAGCTGGATTGCGGTCTCATTGTCTGCCAACGCACCGCGATACTCCCTTCTAGCCAGTTGTACCCTGCCCTTGAGCATATGAAGTTGGGCATTCTGACCGTCGATTGACACCGCTTCGTGAACCGCTGCCAGTGCCTGATCCATCAACGCTGGATCGGGCTCGGTATCCCAGTAGACCATGCCCAGGATCGTGGCATAGGCCCACCAGGCATGGGCCTCGGCAAATTGAGGCTCCAATTCACGACTTTTTTGGAGCAGTTCCTGGGCTTCCTTATTACCTTCGGCGGTAAACTTGTAGAACTTGGAAATCCCAAGATGATAACAATCCCAGGCCTGCAAATCCCGCCGGGGAGCCTGTTGGATTTTCTGACGAACCGCGG
>JBCCEP010000162.1:0-8467 GCA_039030215.1 Pseudomonadota bacterium | reverse complement strand
CATTTTCTTTATGCGTTGAGCATGGCGCATAAACATTTACCGGAAATCGTCTCGCGTGCCGGGTTAAAGCGCACGCCGATCTTTACGCCGAATGTCGGAAGATTTGCCCAGGGCATGCTGGTCAACATTCCCCTGAATCTTGATTTGCTGATTACTTCGCCGCAGGTCGACTATGTACGGGAGATCCTGGCAAAGCATTATGACGACGCGAAGTTCGTCCGGGTCGCTGGTCAACAAGAGTGCAAGGGCCTGGTGCGCGTTGATGCCGAGGAGATGGTCGGCAGTGATGAAATGAAGCTCTACGTCTTTGGTGATGAGGCCAATACCCAGGTCAATCTGGTTGCCTCGCTGGACAACCTTGGCAAGGGTGCATCAGGTGCGGCCATTCAAAATCTCGACATCATGATCGCAGGTTAGCCCGGATCAACTGCGTATCTGGATGGCACTCTGCGGGGCATAGCCACCATAGATCGCCCGCCAATGGGCAACCGCGAAGGCAAGCACAATTACCGCTCCACCCTGATGCATCAACGCCCAGGACATAGGTACCTGGAGCACGAGCGTCACGATGCCAATCGCGGCCTGTATCGTGACCAGAGCAAACATGATCACGGCTCTGGCCTTGTGGGTGTTGGCGGTAGAAACCTGCATTGTTGCGATCAACTGGATCAGGGCGAGCAGTAATAGAATATATCCACCAATTCGGTGGACAAACTGGACCGTTTTCGGGTTCTCGAAGAAATTTAGCCAAGCCGGGCTGAGTTGAAACAGGCCGGTTGGAATTATCGCGTAATCCATGGTCGGCCAATCGTTGAAAGCCAGTCCGGCATCCAGACCAGCAACCAGACCACCAAGAAAAATCTGTACTAGAACCGCAATGGCGATTATCGGCGCCAATATGCGCAAAGCAAACCGTGCCGGCGGGACCGAGTAGCGGGCGAGACCCCGGGCGATCCAAAGCGCATAGGCAAATATCAAGCAGGCCAGTGTCAAATGGATTGCAAGCCTGTATTGACTGACATCGGTACGTTCAACCAGGCCTGACGTAACCATCCACCAGCCGATAAACCCTTGAAAGCCGCCCAGTACCAACAGGGCCAGCAATCTCGGTTTCATTCTCGCCTCCAGCCGCCCGCTGACCCAAAACCAAGCCAATGGCAGAGCAAATGCCAGCCCGATGAAACGGCCCAGAAAGCGATGTGCCCATTCCCACCAGTAAATCACCTTGAATTCCGAAAGGGACATCCCCTTGTTGATCTGCTGATATTCTGGGATTTGCCGGTATTTCTCGAATTCCTCGGCCCAATGCTCCGCCGATAGTGGCGGTATTGCGCCGAGCAGCGGCTTCCATTCGGTGATGGATAGGCCGGAATCGGTCAACCTGGTAGCGCCTCCGACCAATACCATTGCGAAAATCAGCGCGCAGATTACGTAAAGCCACGACCTGACGAGCAAGCGGTTGCGCTCTTCGCGTACCACCAGCTGACGTGCGCCCATGATCGGTTGGGCCAAGGCCATGTTTCAGTCTCCCGCGTTGGTACCGTTGACTTGTATCAGGATCACGGCAGATACAAGGCCTTTGATTGCGTGACACAGAGCCGCATCAGATTTTCATGCCAAACTGCGATACTGGTTGTATTAGTCACTTCAGGCTGGACAACGCAGAGATTCGAACATTGTCGCAAACACTGAGAAAATTGATCGGTACTGTCTTGTTGTTCGTGCTCGTCATTCTTTACGCGTTGATTGCGATGACGATTGCCACAGCGCGCCTGGCGGAATCATCGGCATGGGTTCATCTGCTATATTTTTTCGTTACCGGAATTCTATGGGTCCTGCCGGCAATGGCGATTGTAAGCTGGATGCTGAGACGGGACGAGGATTGAACTCGCCGTGATTGGCGCTCGCCCATGACCATTTCCTCATTCGATATTTATTCGTCGACCACGATTTTGTATGAGCGTCGGCAATCCTGACAACAGCGTATCCACATACCGCCTGGACTGGAACAATCCGTTCAGGGATATGCGGGGTAATGCATGCAGATGCTTGCTATGTTCACGATAGATCACGCCGTGGCGGGTGGTGCAGGCAGTCTCAAAACCAATTTCACGGGCAAGATCAAAGTCACGTTTGCCTGCAGCAGCCGGGTAGCCATAAGGAAAGGCAAAGTGGCGCGGCCTTTGGCCCAGTTCGTATTCCATTACACGGGCGCCCTCCTCCATCTCATATCTGGCAGCATCGGGTTCCAATCTCGCGACGGCGAAATGGTTGATCGTATGGGCACCAAAGGTACAAAGCGGGTCTTCGTCCAGATTCGAGATTTCGGCCCAGGTCATGATCTGATCCTTGCGGTGGGCAATCGAATCATGACCGGTTTGCGTGGCCAGGTCGGAGACGATCTCGCGCTGCTTCTCTTCCTCAGTATCTGTGGTCAGGAACTTAATCAGTTCGGAATAGGTCTTGCGTTTCTTTTCGTCTGTTGAAACATCGAATTTCACCCTGCCCTTGGGTGAATGCATGAAAAAATGCGATCGGGATGCGATGACTGCCTCGAGATCCTCCCACCACAAGGTGGCGTCGCCTTCAACCAGACCTGTAGCGATATAAATGGTGTAAGGTGCATTATATTTGCGGAAGATTGGTACAGCATGCTGCAGATTGTCCCGATACCCGTCATCCAGTGTGATCGCCACAAAGGGTTCTTCCAATTTGCGTGGATCGTAGTTTCGAATTCGCTCTACCGCCTCATCCATACTGACCAGATTCATCCTGCGCCTGACCAGGGAAGCAAGTACCTGATCGAGAAATTCTGGTGTAATGGAAAGATGTTCGTTCGGGGCGAAGCTAGCGTTATTCCTCGGACGCACATGGTGCAGCATCAGGATTACGCCAGCACCTGAAGTCCAAAATCGACTGGCAGCCTGTGCCCCCGAAAAATAAAGCGCGTTCAGCACTGTCTTCAGGGCTAGCGTCCCGGCCATCGATAATTCCCATGCAAATCTGCCAGTTGATCAAGACAGAATATTGAAACTTGTTTGTCACCTGATGCGTCAGGCAGCGTTCTCAAAGATCTTTTCCCGGTCGGCATCTTCAAGTGCAACAGTGACCACCACGGAATATCCAGCCTCGACGACTTCCTTCTCGATCTTCGCTGCGGTAGCAGCATCGACCCCTTCCTTGCTGACCAGAACGACGGTCTTGTCATTGGCGATGTTTGACAGGCCGCTAATCCCGGTAACGCCGCAATCGAAAATGACATACTCATAGGCATCCTCGAGGGTCTCGGCGATCATCTCCAGATCCTCAAGAACCAGTTCATCAGATTCCTCTATATCTGAACCAGCTGGCAGGATGTGGGCAGAAGACAGGCGATCGGTATAAATCGCTTCGGTAAATCCAATTTTTCCAGAAAGCATGTCCTTGACACCAGGCATCTGGTCGGTACCCAAAAACTCGATGCTGGTCGCCTTGTTGCCGGTCAAATCGATCAACACAACCGACTTATCGTCCGCTGCGAGTTCTCTCGCCAGAAGCCAGGATGCCAGTGAGCCAACATCGCCGCCTGGTGAAACCACTGCTATGCGGGCCGAGCCCAAATTCTGTATTGCCTCACAGGTATAGGTAAAGAAGAAGGAATTGGAATCATTTTCGGTATTTGCCGCGCTTTGGGCAGTTTCCTGATTTTGCGATTCCATCTCGGAAAAGATGTCTTCGGTGGAAATGAAATCATCGTCGTTGTCCGCATTGTCGGTATTTGCCACATAGAGCGGCGGCGTATTGTCCGGCTCCTGGGCATATAATGGCGGTGCTTCAGGTGGTTCCTCGCTTGCAACCGAGACCGGTACTGCCGCTTCTTCCGGCGCTTGGGCCAATTCGTCCGGCAGCATGTGGGACGGAACTTTGCCTGCGGGTTTCAGCGCCTTTCCACTCATCAACGCCCATGTCAGGATGAACATGGTCGACAGAACCGCCATCGCAACCATGCCGGCGATCGTGAACGGAATGACTTTCGGGAAATAGGCGTTTGCCGGCATGATCGCCCGGGAAATGATCCGCGCGTCAACCGGGAAGTATTCACGATTTTGCCGGCTTGCGGCTTCGCGGTACTGGGTCAGATAGGTTTCCAGCAGGGCGCGCTGGGCGGTTGCCTCGCGCTCCAAAGCCCGAAGTTCCACCTCGGCCTCACCCACGCGGGAGGCTTCAGCCTTGAGCCGGTCCACCTGCTTCAGCAATACGGCTTCCTGCTGGGCAAACAGATCGACATTATTGTCGAGGCTTACCAGAATATTGTCGGCGGCCGAGCGAATCTGACGCTGGAAATTTTCCGATTGTGATTTCAGCGCCTTCAGTCTGGGATGGTTTGGCAACAGGGTGGTCGAAAGCTCGGAAATTTGTGCTTCCAGTGACACTTCGCGTTCCCGGAGACGTTGAATAAGCGAAGAGGATATGACTTCGGGAATGACATCCAGCGAACCGCCGGAATTAATAGCATCGCGTATTGCCCGTACCTTGCCTTCCGCAGCGGATTTTTCGCCTCTTATTCTTGAAAGTTCAGAAGCCGCCTCTGACAGTTGCTGGGTAGCCAGCAAGGCGTTGTTGTTGCCAATCAGGATATCGGAATTGGAGCGGAACTCGGCCACCTTTGCCTCGGCTTCCCGCAGCTTGACGCGCAATTCGTCAATTTCCGGACCGAGCCATCTGGTTGCCTCTTCGGTGGACTGGAGTTTGAATTCTCGGATGAATTTCATGTACTGGTCGGCGAGCGCATTTGGTACGGCTTGCGCAAGCACAGGATCCTTTGATGAAAATTCAATGTAGATGACGCGTGACTTCGGGGATGCATATACGGTCAGGTTCTTGATGAACGATGTCAGCACCCGTTCTTCAGGCGTTATGCCTGGCTTGGCAGCCGAAAGCCCGAACATCTCGAGAATTGTACCGGTAAGGGACGGTCCCGCCTCGTCCATAAATTCCGGATGGCTTGTCAGATTCAGTTCAGAAATCACCTTCAAGGCAAGGTCATCGGATGACAGGATCTCGACCTGGCTTCCGACCGCCTGCTCGTCAAACTGGTTGCTGTTTATGTTCTGCTCGGAATTTAACCGGGTAAAAGGCGATTCCCGACTTTCAATGATTATGCGGGCATCGGACTTGTAGAGGGGAGCGACATTTGAAAGCAAAAACAACAATCCCGCGCCCGTGAGCAGCGTCAAAACGAGCACGATCCATTTCTTTTTCCAAACCTGGCCCAGCAAACCTGCCATGTCGATATCGACATCGGCTGTTAATTCATTCTGACCGGACATTCAAAGACTCCCAACCCCAAGGCATTAACATTTGTAACCGCATTATGAATGTTTATGGTAACCACGAGGTTAATTTACGGGCTTGATCGAGGCATCGTTCGGCAAAATTTTCGGATCAACCGGCGCTGGCCAAAAGCAAGCCGCATTTGAGGGGAAGGAGTGCGGAAAGATGCTGACCGAGGAACAAATCAAGTTCTACAATGACAATGGCTACATCCTGGTGGAAGATGCGGTCAGCCCGGAAGAATTGGCCAAAATGCACCAGATCACGCTGGATTTCATCGAAAAATCAAGGAATGTAACCGAAAGCGACGATATCTTTGATCTGGACAAGGGCCATCGTGCGGATAGTCCACGGCTCACGCGCATCAAGCTTCCGCACAAACAGGACCCTTATTTCTGGCAGGTTCTCACCCAATCACGAATCACCGAAATTTTGCGTCAGTTGCTGGGCGACAGCGTCTTGTTGCAGACCTCAAAGCTCAACACAAAGGCGCCCGACGGTGGAGCAGCGGTCGAGTGGCATCAGGATTGGGCCTTTTATCCGCATACCAATGACGACATGCTGGCATGTGGTGTTTTTCTGGAGGACGTCACGGAAGAAAACGGCCCATTGCAGGTAATCCCGGGTTCCCACAAAGGGCCTGTTCTGGACCACAACAGTAATCAAGGCGTGTTTTGCGGCGCCGCCGATCCAGACGATCCGGATTTCGACATCGACAAGGCGGTCACACTGTGTGGGAAAGCCGGCAGCATGACGATTCATCATGTGCGCACCCTGCATGGTTCTGCACCGAATCGCAGTGACCGCGCAAGAATGATCCTGTTTTACGAATGCAATGCTGGCGACGCATGGCCGTTGATGGGCGCGGGAAACTACCTGCAAAGATTGCCACAGGGTGAACAATGGGCCGATGTCATGGATCGGGTTGTTATCGGCGAACCAGCGCTTCAGCCGCGTATGGAAGCGGTTCCAGTCCGATTACCATTGCCCCCTTCCCCGGATATCGGATCGATTTTCAAGGTGCAGGAATCAGGCGGGGCAAAAAGCGCTTTTGGATAATGATTGCAGCCCGTTATCGACATTAATTGATAATTCGAAGCGCGATTTTACCGACAATTAACCATATCCGGAGTTTAATCCGACCCGAATTGGAATGGCGGGTTCGTCCCCTGGCTCGTGTATTTATTGATAGTAGTTTCAGGCTCATCCATGGCAAAAATTGTCGGCAAATATTTGAGATTCGTTTTATTGGTCGTTACCGGCCTCGCCCTGGTGTCGTGCGCGACCTACAAGCCTGTCGACGAAGCATTTCATGAAGCACTGAATTTTCCCTATGTGCTTGATTCGGGCGACAGAATTCGGATTACAGTGTTCGGCCAGACCGATTTGAGCAATGGCTATTCGGTCGACAAATCAGGACATATCGCATTCCCGCTGATCGGTTCTGTAGCCGCCCGCGGCCAGACGCCGAAACAGCTGGAAGGCATCATCGCTGCCAAGCTGAAAAACGGATATATCCGTGATCCTGACGTCTCCGCAGAGATCGAGCGGTATCGTCCATTCTTCATCATGGGTGAAGTCAATGCAGCCGGCCAATATTCCTATGTACCGGGAATGACATTGCAAAATGCAATTGCGGTCGCTGGCGGATTTAGCCCGCGCGCGTCCCAGGAGAATGCGGACGTCACCAGGCAAGTCAACGGAAGCATCGTTACCGGCCGGGTCCCCCTCAGTGACCCGATCATACCTGGTGACACGATTTATGTTCGCGAACGTCTGTTCTGAGAACGATACCACCATGAACCAAACCAAAAGCTTGCGAATTGTGCACTGCTTTCGATCACCGGTTGGCGGAATATTTCGTCATGTCCGTGATTTGGCGGCGATACAGGCAGCAGCTGGTCACAAGGTCGGGATTTTGTGCGATTCCTCGACAGGTGGCACCTTGGAAGATGCGTTATTTGACCAGATCATGCCAGATCTGGAACTGGGACTGGTCAGGATACCGATGCGCCGGGCAATCACGCCGGGTGACATTGTGACCCTTGTCAGTACTTTCTCTGAAATCAAGAAATTGAAGCCGGATGTCCTGCATGCCCATGGCGCCAAGGGTGGCAGCTATGCACGCACGATCGGCTCACTCCTACGGGTATCAGGTAATCGCGTTGCCCGTCTCTATTGTCCGCATGGCGGCACGATCCACTATGATGCAGGAACCGCGAAGGGAAAATTGTTCTTTTCGCTGGAACGGTTTCTGGAGCGGATGACCGACCGCCTGATATTTGTCAGTGAATATGAAAGGGACGGTTATCGCGAAAAGGTCGGTGAGCCACGCTGCCCGACAAGTCTTGTCTATAACGGGTTGACGCCCGCGGAGTTTGAAAAAACCGGAACCGAACGCGGTGCCGCGGATTTTCTTTATATCGGCATGATGCGGGACCTTAAGGGTCCGGACTTGTTTTTACAGGCCATTGCAACCCTAAATCAGGATGCAAACCGCCCGGTGAAGGCGCATTTCGTCGGTGATGGTCCCGACAAATCAAAATATATGGAACAGATCGAAAAGCTTGGAATATCTGAATTGGTGACCGTTCACGATCCGATGCCGGCCCGCGAGGCATTCAGAAAGGCAAAACGCGTTGTTGTGCCCTCGCGCGCGGAATCCATGCCCTATATCGTCCTTGAGGCAATCGCGGCCGGCAAACCGGTCATTGCCACCCACGTTGGCGGCATTCCAGAGATATTCGATGCGGAAGCAGACAAGTTGGTCGAGCCCGGAAATGCCGAAGCGCTCGCGGCGGCGATGCGTGAAGCCATCGAGTCCCCTGAAAAGCCCGCAATTACCGCAAAAAGAACGAAAATGCTCGAAAAGCGGTTCTCAGTTTCTGTTATGGCTTCCGATGTTTATGACGCATATCTGAAGTGCTTTTAACGCCCTGTTAAGCCTGCTGGCATTCAAACGACCCAAAACAAGCCAATTAAGCGTCCGATCCAGTCTTTTTTAGATAATTTCCGCTAGGTAATGCCGCAAAGCGCAATTTATCGGACGGTAAGGACATGGCGGTCGATCACCCAAAAGAGGCAGACGGCAAATTAGCGGCGATTTCAACGGATGTTGGTTCGGAGAAATCTGCACAGAAATCTTCGATACGGT
>JBCCEP010000161.1:0-8488 GCA_039030215.1 Pseudomonadota bacterium | reverse complement strand
ATTTGCGGCTCCTGTGCGATGAATATTGACGGCACCAATACGCTGGCCTGTACCAAGGGCATGGACGAGATTTCAGGCGCAGTGAAAGTCTATCCGCTGCCGCATATGGCCGTCATCAAAGACCTGGTGCCGGATCTGACTAATTTTTATGCACAGCATCGCTCAATTGAACCCTGGCTGAAGACTGTCTCACCACAGCCGCAGAAGGAGTGGCTGCAGAGCAGTGGCGACCGGGACAAGCTTGACGGGCTTTATGAATGCATTCTTTGCGCGTGTTGCTCGACCTCCTGCCCTTCCTATTGGTGGAATGGCGACCGATATCTCGGGCCGGCAGTGCTGTTGCAGGCCTATCGATGGCTGATCGATTCTCGCGACGAGGCCACCGGGGAAAGGCTGGACAATCTGGAAGATCCGTTCCGGCTTTATCGCTGCCACACCATCATGAACTGTACGCAGGCCTGTCCGAAGGGGCTGAACCCGGCCAAGGCGATTGCAGAGATTAAACGCATGATGGTCGAACGCCGGGTCTAGGCAATCGCGAAGTAATTATCTTGCACGTCCTCGCGACTTTGCTGCTGCGGGCGATGCGGGTGCCGAAATCAAGCGCATGATGGTTGAGCGCAGTGTCTAGGCAATCGCGGAATCTTTTTTCTTGCACGTCCTCACATCTTCGATGCTGCGGGCGATGCGGGTGCCGAAATCTGGCAAAACCGTGGAAACTTACTGACAAGACGGTGTCAGTTGCTCACGCAGCTGTGTAGTTCTGTCAGTGGAAGTTCGCGTACACCTCACCCATATGAACAACTCGTTGATGGTCAATTCAAACGGCAAGGGGTGTTTGTCGTGAACAAAACGGTTTTCTTATTGATGGCTTCAACCATGGCGGCGGCCATGGGACGTCCGGCACTAGCAGAAGAAAAGACAGCAATCTTTGCAGGCGGTTGTTTCTGGTGCATGGAAAAGGACTTCGAACATGTCGACGGCGTCAAGGATGTCGTCTCCGGCTATATCGGCGGAACCACGCCAAACCCAACCTACAAGGATCATGACGGTCACGTTGAAGCCGTGCGCATCACCTATGATGATGCCCAGGTAAGCTATGATGATCTGCTGCACACATTCTGGCGCAGTGTGGATCCGACAGATGATGGCGGCCAGTTCTGCGACCGGGGTTATTCCTATACGACGGCAATCTTTGCGGTCGATGAGGAACAATTGAAAGCTGCCCAGGCTTCAAAGGATGCGCTGGTCGCTTCGGGCAAGCTGAAGGAAGCGGTGGTGACACCGGTACTGACAGCGACAGCGTGGACCGATGCCGAGGCCTATCACCAGAATTACTACAAAAGGAATCCGATCCGCTACGGGTTCTATCGCAAGGCTTGCCGCCGCGATAAGCGCATAAACGAGTTATGGGGTGAAGAAGCCCATGATGGCGTAAAGTATGGCAGCTAACGCCTGTCAGGCGGGCTGGAGGCTGACCGGGTCAAGTCGGGGTCCCTGATTTCTGATCATCCTGACTTGACCTTGGCTTGCACTGGGGAGGCAAATCATTGGCCAGTGCAGTAGCAGTAAATTTGTCAATCAATGACCGCAATTCATACGTTTTTTGTCACATGGCTGTCTGAATTTTTGAATAGTGAGACGATGTGTTGGCAAACCGCCATTGCATTTTGCAGTGGATTTGAGAGGAGGGACCATGCACATCCGTTCCCTGTTGTTTATCGGCCGGCGAAATGCTGCGCGCAGCGTAATGGCGGAAGCATGTTTCAACTCGGCATCCATCATCGGCTGGCGCGCATTTTCCGCTGGCTGGCAATCCCAAAATGATGTCGATGAGCTGGCTCTCAAGGTCCTGGATCGGCATGGATTTCCCACTGACGATCTCTATTCGAAACCAGTTGAAATTTTTCGACAGGATGGAGCGCCGGATATCGATCTGTGCATCTTTCTTGACGACATTCTGCCTCCGGACGTCGAAAAATATCCGGGCGTCAAGGATTATTGGCGCATTGGCGACCCCCAGAATGCCAATAACAAGAAGCAGGCTTATGAGGATGCGCTTGGTCTGGTAATGGCAAAGACTTCGGCAATCATCCTGTCAGGAAAGCTCTTGAATCTCGCAGCTTAGTCGCGGGCGGCAAGCCGGTCAGACCTTATCTGCAAGAATCTTGTTGTTGACCGTGTTGGAGACGGCCATTCAAGCCTGAAGGGGTTGCATATTCCGCAGGCTTGTTTACGTCATATTCATGTTTAATTAACTATATTTGTTAAGATTATTGCCCAATTATCGGCGCATATCAGGCGTATCGGGTCTGATATCGCGCAGGTTTGGAGAAATGCGGATGAAAGATCACCGGCTAGCCAAAACCGGCCTTATGGCTGTGATGGTTGTATTGGTTTTGGCCGGTTGCAATCGGTCCATCTCTTCTATTGAGACAAGGTCACCGCCCCAGCCGCTTCCTTCAACGCCGCTGGAACCGGTAGAAACCACCCAGCTTGATCCGGCAACCAATGGTTTACAGGACGGACCTGCGCCAATTGCCGGTGATGTCAACAATGGCGAGCAATTGGCATCGGTCGAAGGCGATCCAAATGCACCGCAAACGCTGGAGCCGCAGAGCCAGGAATCAGCCATGGTTGCGCCTACAGTGCCAACCGCACCCAGCATATCACGCGAAGCGATGGCCGGTACATGGACGGTGGCGTCAGACAACCCGGATTGCCGGATTATTCTGGCATTTACCAAGTGGTCTGGTGGCTATCGGGCAGCGACACGGCGCTGCAACTCGACCGAACTGGGTTCCGTTACTGCATGGGATGTCAAAGGTGACAGCGTAATATTGGTGGATTCCAATGGTTCGCAGGTCGCAAGCCTTTACTCGGCTGGTCCTGAGCGTTACGACGGTTCCATGGCCGGCGGGGCTGCGATTTCCTTTACCCGATAGGGATCGCATATTTCGTTTGCCGGGAAGCAAGTTGATCAAATCCGGCAGATCATGAGCCAGGCGGCATTATCACAAACAGTTTCTCAGCGTTATAACGCGTTGGTTTCGGCACAAAAGATGGAAACCGATCCCGCACAACTTGCTTTGGTCGACCGGCTGGACCGGTTGCTTGAGAATATTCAACAAAAGCAACTCTCGACGAAATCAAGTTCGCTTGGTTGGCTGTTCAATCGCAATTCCGGGCGCAAGGCGGGTTTCAAGGGTCTCTACATCCATGGCAAGGTCGGCCGCGGGAAGTCGATGCTGATGGATATCTTCTATGAGCTGGCGCCAATTGCTCCCAAGCGTCGTGTTCATTTCAATGAATTCATGACGGACGCGCATGATCGCATTCATGCCCACCGAAAAGCCTTTGAAAAGGGAGAAACCAGGGAAGAGGACCCGATAAAGCCAGTTGGTCGAGCACTGGCCCGAGAGGCCCGCCTGTTGTGCTTTGACGAATTCACCGTCACCGACATAGCCGATGCAATGATCCTCGGACGGCTGTTCGAGGTCTTGTTTGAACAGGGCACGATTATTGTGGCGACATCCAATGTGGAGCCGCAGGATCTATATCATGACGGATTGAACCGGCAATTGTTCCTGCCTTTCATTGATCTTCTGTTGGCGCATTGTGACGTATTTGAACTCGATGCTCCGCTGGATTTTCGTCTTGGAAAGATTACCAGCGGGAAGGCTTATCTTTCGCCGGTCAATGCCAAGAACCGAGCCAGCATGGAGGCCATGTGGGAGGGGATTTCGGCGGGCCATATGGATGAAGAGGTCGTGTTGAAAGTCAAAGGCCGGACCTTTTCTCCGCAGCGTGCAGCAGGAAAGGCTGCGTGGTTCAGTTTCGACCAGCTTTGCCGCCAGCCGCTTGGTGCAAACGACTATCTTGCGATTGCTGATCGCTTTTCTGTTGTATTTATCGAAAATGTGCCGATGATGGATTACGGGCAGAGGAATGAGGCGAAGCGGTTCATCTTGCTGATTGATACGCTATACGACAATCACATCACGACTGTGGTCTTGGCTGCAGCAAATCCGCATGTGCTGTATACCGCCGGCAGGGGAACGGAATCCTTCGAGTTTCAGCGAACGGCATCCAGACTCATTGAAATGCAGAGCAAAGATTACCTGGGCGGGTCAGAGGTAAATTTAACCGAGTAGCGCTAATCCATGGTTATTGTTGTTAGTTTTTCTTACGTTTACGTAAATGTTTTTTTGGTTATACCATTGAAATCATTGCATAATAAATTGCTGTTGAGCCAAACGGAATTATCCGCTATGGGCAAAGCAATGAAAATCCATCCTATCGGGAACTTCCAGCAAATTACGCTTACGTAAAGGGAATAATCATGGCACGGAACAAAATAGCGTTAATCGGCTCGGGCATGATTGGCGGAACGCTTGCCCATCTCGCCGGATTGAAGGAGCTTGGCGATATCGTCTTGTTTGATATCGCGGAAGGCATTCCGGAGGGCAAGGCGCTCGACATTGCAGAATCCTCTCCGGTCGACGGATTTGATGCCAAGATCACCGGCACCCAGAATTACGAGGCGATCAAGGGTGCGGATGTTTGCATCGTGACGGCAGGAATTGCCCGTAAACCCGGGATGAGCCGGGATGACTTGCTCGGGATCAATCTGAAGGTCATGGAACAGGTCGGGGCAGGCATCAAGAAATATGCTCCTGATGCCTTTGTGATCTGCATTACCAATCCGCTCGATGCGATGGTCTGGGCCTTGCAGAAATTTTCAGGCTTGCCGAAGAACAAGGTTGTCGGCATGGCCGGCGTGCTCGATTCGTCGCGCTTCAGATATTTCCTCGCCGAGGAATTCAGCGTTTCCGTAGAGGATGTGACCGCCTTCGTGCTTGGCGGACATGGCGATTCCATGGTGCCGTTGACCCGCTATTCGACCGTCGCCGGTATTCCGTTGACCGACCTCGTGAAAATGGGCTGGCTTACAAAGGCGCGACTCGAACAGATTGTTGACCGTACCCGCAAAGGTGGCGGCGAAATTGTCGCCCTTTTGAAGACCGGCTCGGCCTATTACGCTCCGGCTGCCTCGGCAATCTCAATGGCGGAAAGCTATCTGCTGGACAAAAAGCGCGTTTTGCCCTGTGCTGCCTCGCTGAAGGGAGAATATGGCGTGAAGGACATGTATGTAGGTGTCCCGGTTGTCATTGGTGCTGACGGTGTTGAACGGGTTATCGAGATTTCATTGAATCGGACCGAGCAGAAGATGTTCGACAAGTCCGTCGGCGCGGTCGCGGAATTGTGTGAGGCATGCAGTGAAATTGCTCCAAATCTGAAATAGGATGCCCATCCGGGTTATCTGTGCCCAGCTCCGGGCCAAAATCTTCAAAGGAAAAAACGCCCATGAATATTCATGAATATCAGGCAAAAGCGCTTTTGAAAGAATTTGGAGCCCCGGTCGCTGCCGGCGTTCCGATTTTGAGTGCCGATGACCTGGACGCGGCGATCGACGCGCTGCCGGGGCCGCTATACGTGGTCAAGAGCCAAATCCATGCCGGAGGTCGTGGCAAGGGCCGGTTCAAGGAATTGGGCGACGACGCAAAGGGCGGTGTCAGGTTGGCATTCTCGCCGGAGGAGGTGAGGGCCCATGTGTCGGAGATGCTCGGCAATACTCTGGTTACGAAACAGACCGGACCGTCCGGCAAGCAGGTCAACCGGCTCTATCTGGAGGATGGGGCCGATATTGAGCGGGAACTTTATCTTTCCTTGTTGATTGACCGCGAGACCAGCCTTGTTTCCTTTGTTGCTTCAACTGAGGGCGGGATGGATATCGAGGCGGTCGCGGAGGAAACTCCTGAAAAAATTCATACCATCGGGATTGATCCGCAAAAGGGCGTCACCAATGAAGACGCTGCACAATTGTGTGATGCGTTTGAACTCGATGGGCCAGCGCGAGAAGACGGGATGAAGCTGTTCCCGCTGCTTTATGACGTGTTCTGCGAAAAGGATATGAGCCTTCTGGAAGTCAATCCGTTGATTGTCATGAAGGACGGTCATTTGCGGGTTCTTGATGCCAAGGTTTCCTTCGATGGGAATGCCTTATTCCGTCATTCCGACGTGATGGAATTGCGTGACATCACCGAGGAAGATGCCAAGGAAATCGAGGCGTCAAAACATGATCTTGCCTATATAGCGCTCGATGGCGATATCGGCTGCATGGTCAATGGTGCCGGTCTGGCGATGGCCACGATGGACATCATCAAACTGTATGGTGCCGAACCCGCCAACTTCCTTGATGTGGGTGGTGGTGCTTCCAAGGAAAAGGTCACCGCTGCCTTCAAGATCATTACCTCGGATCCGAATGTAAAAGGCATTCTGGTCAATATCTTTGGCGGCATCATGCGCTGTGACGTAATTGCCGAAGGTGTTGTTGCCGCGGTCAAGGAAGTGGGATTGCAGGTTCCGCTGGTTGTGCGGCTTGAGGGTACGAATGTGGAACTTGGCAAGAAGATCATCAATGAATCTGGTTTGAATGTCATTGCCGCCGACGATCTGGATGACGCGGCGCAAAAGATTGTCAAAGCGGTTAAAGGGGCCTGAGACAAATGTCGATCTTGATCAATAAGGACACCAGGGTGTTGGTTCAGGGCCTCACCGGTAGAACCGGAACCTTCCATACCGAACAGGCACTGGCCTATCACGGTACGAAAATGGTCGGCGGGATCCATCCCAAGAAAGGCGGAGAAACCTGGGGCTCGATGGAAAGCGGGGCCCAGTTACCGATATTTTCCACCGTTGCAGAGGGTAAGGAGAAGACCAATGCCAATGCTTCAGTCATTTACGTTCCACCTGCGGGAGCGGCAGCCGCCATTGTCGAGGCGATTGAAGCGGAGATACCGCTGATCGTGTGCATTACCGAGGGCATACCGGTGATGGACATGGTCAAGGTCAAGGCGCGGCTCGACAAGTCAAATTCGCGGCTGATCGGCCCGAATTGTCCTGGCGTGCTGACACCTGACGAATGCAAGATCGGGATCATGCCTGGTTCGATTTTCAAGAAGGGCTCAGTCGGCGTCGTGTCGCGTTCGGGCACGCTGACCTATGAAGCGGTGTTCCAGACGACCAATGCCGGGCTTGGCCAGACCACAGCAGTCGGTATTGGCGGCGATCCGGTCAAGGGCACCGAGTTCACCGATATCCTGGAAATGTTCCTGGCCGATGATGAAACCCAGTCGATCATCATGATTGGCGAGATTGGCGGTTCGGCAGAAGAGGATGCCGCTCAGTTCCTGCGCGATGAGGCCAAGCGGGGACGCCAGAAACCGACGGCCGGATTTATTGCCGGCAGGACAGCACCACCAGGCCGAACAATGGGCCATGCCGGCGCGGTGATTTCCGGTGGAAAGGGGGGAGCCGACGACAAAATTGCTGCGATGGAAGCAGCAGGGATTGTCGTTTCGGCATCACCGGCGAAACTGGGCGAAGCATTGTTGGACGCGTTGAAGGCATGAACTTGCATGTTGTACGCCGAAAACTGGAAATCGGCGTACTGCTTACAAACCCAAAAAGGGGAAACATAACAGCCCGCAAGGGTATATCAGGAGGAAACGGGTAACCCCGTTGATAAAAGATGGCACGTCAGACACCTAATGACGAATTCGAACGCACATCGTTCCTGTATGGCAGCAATGCTGCCTATATAGAGGAACTGCAATCCCGTTTCGATCGCGATCCGTCTTCTGTGAGTGCGGATTGGCAGGCATTTTTCCGAGATATCAAGGATGACGGCGCTGCCGTGCAGCGATCTGCCGAAGGTCCGAGCTGGCAGCGGGATAATTGGCCCATTCCGGCCAATGGTGAACTTGTTTCCGCGCTGGACGGCGATTGGAGCCAGGTCGAAGCCCATATGGGCAAGAAAATCAAAGAGAAGGCACAAACCAACGGCGTGGATATGAGCGGGCAAAGCATACTGCAAGCCACGCGGGATTCGGTCCGTGCCATCATGATGATCCGCGCCTACAGGATGCGCGGCCATCTTCATGCTGATCTTGATCCACTGGGACTGGCGGCAGCCAAGGAAGACTATGATGAACTGTCACCCGCAGCCTACGGATTTACCGAGGAAGATTTTGACCGCAAGATCTTTCTCGACCGGGTACTTGGGCTGGAATTTGCGACGGTTCCGCAGATGCTCGAGATTCTCCGGCGCACCTATTGTTCGACGCTGGGCGTTGAATTCATGCATATTTCGAATCCAGCAGAGAAATCGTGGATACAGCAGCGTATCGAAGGTCCTGACAAGGGTGTAGAGTTTACGCCTGTCGGCAAGATTGCAATTCTGCAAAAACTGATCGAATCGGAAGGTTTCGAACAATATATTGACCTGAAATACAAGGGTACCAAGCGGTTTGGCCTGGATGGCGGGGAATCGCTTATTCCGGCGCTTGAACAAATCATCAAGCGCGGTGGCCAGCTTGGCCTCAGCGATATTGTTCTGGGAATGGCGCATCGGGGCCGGCTCAAT
>JBCCEP010000160.1:0-8536 GCA_039030215.1 Pseudomonadota bacterium | reverse complement strand
GTATCTGCCGAACTTCCGGAGCCGGCTGAAGTTCAGATTGACGCGGCCGCTGAGGCGCTAGCCGTGCGACAGGCTCAGGCTGCTGTTGCAGAATCCCTGGCGGCGGAAATTCCCGTCGATCTGGAATCCGAGAACCTCGAAGGCGATCACGACGTCGACGCAGCAGAACAAGATCTGCGTTCAGATTTAAGCGCGGCTTTCGAGGCAGAACTTTCGCAACTCGGTTTGGAACAACAGGACGATACGCCGGAACCTGAACCAATTGACGAGCCTGAAACCGCCCCAATTGCTGCCGAAGTCGCGGGTGACACGTTGACGGCCCAAACCGCCAACACAATTGTTTCGCGAGCATCTGCTATACCGAACAAGGCCGATCTGGATGACGAGTTTGCCAAGGCTTTTGCAAAAGAGCTCGATCTAGGCAGTCTTTCAAAGGCCAAGCCAGCGACGCAAGCAAATCCCGAACCGCTCCCCATTGAGCCGGAGCAGGCAATTCAGGACGCCTTGCAGGAAGAAGAAGTGGACTGGAGCGGGACTTCTCAAGGTGATGCGCTGCCCGATTTCGATATGCCGGGAGCATTTGAGGGAGCCGGTCAGGTTTTGCAGGAAGCTGACCTGGATGTAGACGCAAACGCTGAACATTATTCTGCTCAGGAAGATAATTCGGAAAAGCGTCGTGGAGGCTTCAAGCTTGCCGCTGGCGCGCTAGGTGCCGCGCTTGTCGTCGGTGCCGGAGCAATTGCCTACTCATACTTTTCTGGTTCTCCATCAATCACCGCGCCGGTAACGATCAAGGCAGATAGTGATCCTGTCAAAGTCAAACCGGACGATCCTGGCGGCACGACAATTGCCAATCAGGATAAGGCTGCCTATGAGCGGGTTACGGGTGAATTTGCCTCAGACACCCGCCAGGAAACGCTGGTAAAATCCACCGAGACGCCAGTTGATGTTCCAGGAAGGGATGTTGAGCAGACGAATTCAACGACGCCCGCAACCGCTTCGCAGGACAACAAGGAAGAGAACAGGCTTTCGCCAAATACACAGACCAGGGAATTTGCGGCAGCGCCGGTTCTCGAACCGCGTCGCGTAAAGACCGTTACCGTCAATCCGGACGGGACCGTGGTCAAGCCGCAAGCCGCACTACCATTTCAGGCTGCGGAGCCTGCTGGCGAACCTGATCCCAATTCAATCGGTGGGGCGGTTTCCACCGGTCAGATTGGGGTTCCAGCGACACGGCCATCTCCTGCCGAAAACAGTGCGACCGTGACTGCAGCCGCGGGTGGCAATGCACCCATCGCGCTTGCGCCAAATCCGGTAGAATCAAGATTGAGCCGGTCTCCGCTACCGAGTGAAAGCTCGATTGCTGCAACACCTGCTGTAAGTACAAGCTCCAGCCAGCCTGGATCAGCGGCAAGCCCGACAACAGCACCGGCCCAGACCGAAACAGCAAGCGTGACGCCTGCTCCTGCAGCGCCGATTGTTTCCAATTCATCTGGTAATGCTGCAGCGGCTGGTAATTGGGCGGTTCAGATTTCTTCACAGCGCACCGCAGAAGATGCTCAAACCACCTACCAGCGGATGCGGGAGCAGTATTCCGAGGTCATCGGCAATCAGCAAATGTCGATTCAGCGCGCTGAAATCGAAGGGAAGGGCGTATTCTTCCGCGTTCGTGTAATGGCTCAGACCCGTGAGGAAGCGCTGGATATATGCTCCAGATTGAAGTCTGCTGGCGGAAGCTGTTTCGTAACGCAATAGGCGCAGATCAGACTGAAGCCAATATGGTTCGGCTGGCTCGCGACCGGCCGTGCTTATTTGGGTTTGGCTCAGACGAGCCGGACCGCTAAACTCTGACCATGAGAATCAAATCGTTCATCGCCGGTTGCGCAGATACCGCACTTTCTCCTGATGAGAAGACCTTCTTCAAGGAAGAGAACCCCTGGGGTTACATCCTGTTCGCCCGAAATGTCGAATCCCCGGACCAGGTCCGCGCACTGACCGATGAATTGCGTTCGATTTCCGGCAGGCCGAATGTACCGATACTGATCGATCAGGAGGGCGGACGCGTACAAAGGCTCCGCCCGCCGAATTGGACCAGCTTCATGCCTGCAGCAGAACTGGGCGCGATCTTCCGCGAGGATCGCGACGCGGGCAAACGTGCAGTTTGGCTGCAATCGAGGTTGATAGCGCTTGAATTACGGTCCGTTGGGGTCAATGTCGATTGCTTGCCTGTGCTCGACGTGCCCGTTCCCGGCGCACATGATGTCATTGGCGATCGTGCCTATTCCATTCATCCCCACGAAGTCGCATTGCTGGCAAGACCTGCCTGCAACGGCCTGCTCGCGGGTGGTGTCCTGCCGGTCATCAAGCATATTCCGGGACATGGCAGGGCCGCTGCCGACAGCCATCTGGAACTACCTGTTGTCGATACTCATGCCGCGATTCTGGGATGCACCGACTTTTATCCCTTCATGCAACTGGCCGATATGCCGATCGCGATGACCGCGCATGTCGTCTACACTGCATTCGATTCGCAGAGACCGGCGACGACTTCCCCAAAGGTCATTCAGGATATCATCCGCGGCTGGCTGGGTTATGGGGGATTGCTGCTTAGCGATGATCTGTCGATGCAGGCACTTTCTGGGGACTTTCGCGAACGAACGCAATCCGCCTTTGCTGCCGGTTGTGATATCGTGCTTCATTGCAATGGCGACATGGAGGAAATGAAAGCGATAGCGGAAGTTACGCCTGAATTGACAGGCGAAGCAGAAAATCGTGCAAAGCTAGCGCTGGACATGTTGCCGGATCCCGAAGAATGTGATGAAGAACGACTGCGAGCTGAATTCAAGGAGCTAACGAAGATTGCAGCCTGAATGTATTGTTGTCTGCAAACTGATTGGTACCGGTTATGACGGAAAATGAAACATTGACGGACCGGAACAGTACCGAGGAGATGGTACTGCGATTGGAACAGGCTTCGGGCGAACCTGCCCTGACGGTCGACGTTGAAGGGTTTGAGGGACCGCTCGACCTGCTGCTCGAGCTTGCCCGCCGCCAGAAGGTCGATCTTGCCAGGATTTCCATCCTTGCGCTGGCTGAACAATATCTGGAATTCATTGAAGAGGTCAGGAAGCTGCGCATTGAACTGGCCGCCGACTATCTCGTCATGGCTGCCTGGCTGGCCTACCTCAAGTCCCGGCTGCTGGTGCCGGCAGACGAAGACGACGAGGACGGGCTGACCGGCGAGGAGATGGCTGCGCAGCTCGCATTCCGCTTGCAACGCCTTGAGGCAATGCGTGATGCAGCATCCCGTCTGGTCAATCGAAATCGCCTGGGCCGGGATTTCTTTGCGCGCGGCATTCCTGAAGCGATAATTGTCGACAAGCGTTCGGAGTATTCCGCCACATTATATGATCTGCTGACCGCTTATGCCGCGCAACGTCAGCGTACCGTCGTTTCGCATGTCACAATATCCAAACGTGAAGCGTGGTCATTGTCTGATGCCCGGGAAATTCTGATGCGGTTTACCGACGGTTTCGAGGACTGGCTGGCACTTGATGCGTTTCTGGTACGCTATCTGCCGAATGTGAAGGAAAGAAATACCCTGATTGCAAGTAGTTTTGCCGCAAGCCTGGAGCTTGTGCGCGAAGGCAAGTTGGCAATGCGACAGGAGAAGGCTTATGCACCGCTTTATTTGCGAAATTCACCCAAACAAGATGCGAAAACCCCTTAAATTGGCTATATTTTCAGCGAATTAAGGACGGCGGCTGAAGAGAATCACCATGGCAGAAACTGGAAAAGCACAAATCTTACCCTTTGTACCGGTCGTTGAGCAGGTCGAAGAGGACAGGAGTGTCGATGTAGGCGAAACGCCACAGGACATGCATGATCTGGTTCGCATGGCAGAAGCGATTTTGTTTGCTTCCGCAGAACCGGTAACTGAAACTGCCCTTCAGCAACGTCTGCCTGAAGAAACCGATATTGGCGCTGTTCTGGAACAATTGAGTAAGGCTTATCAGGACCGCGGAGTGAATGTGGTCAAGATTGGCGGCGCCTGGGCTTTTCGCACCGCCGATGATCTTGGTTTTCTCCTCAACCGCGAGGCCGTGGAATTAAAGAAGCTCTCCCGTGCCGCTCTCGAGGTTCTTGCCATCATCGCCTACCACCAACCGGTTACCAGAGCGGAAATCGAGGAAATTCGCGGCGTGGCTACCTCCAAGGGTACGCTGGACATATTGCTGGAAACCGGCTGGATCCGCATGCGTGGCCGCCGGCGCGTTCCCGGACGTCCTGTCACCTATGGTTCGACCACCGAATTTCTTGACCATTTCGGGCTGGCGGAATTGCGTGACCTTCCCGGGCTGGACGAGTTGAAGGGTGCCGGCCTGCTTCAATCCCAGTTACCGGCGAATTTTCAGGTGCCGGCTCCAGAAGATGCCGAAGAGCTTACCGAGGATGAAGATCCCTTCGGACCAGAGGATCTTGAGGAATTGGGATTGTTGCCGCCCGGAAGCGCGACAGATAAAGAAGACTGACAAAGTCAACATAATCGGCTAAGCAGCGGATTATGAATGTTCGTGACACCAAACCAGACGATCTTACTGGGAACAACCTGCAATGGGGCAAGAGAAACACCGCCGGTGTTTCTTTCGCGTCCAGCCTGTCTTTCGATGACGTTTCGCATGATTATGGCAACGGTCTTGTTCTTAAGAATGTGAATCTGGATGTCGATCCGGGCGAGGTGCTCTGTCTGCTTGGTCCGTCTGGTTCAGGCAAATCGACCATCCTTCGCATCGCCGCCGGAATAGAGCGGCCCACATCAGGCAGCGTATCGATTGACGAGGATATTGTTGCCGGAAATGGAGTCGATATACCGCCCGAAAAACGCGGTATCGGGCTGGTATTTCAAGACTTTGCCTTGTTCCCACATCTGACCATAAGGCAAAACGTCTTATTCGGTCTTACGGCAGTTCCTGCAGATATCGCCCGCGAAGAAGCGCAGCATTTGTTGTCCCGGGTCGGCATGGCCAGCATGGCAGACCTTTATCCGCACCAGATTTCCGGCGGAGAACAACAGCGTATTGCCCTTGCACGGGCGCTGGCTCCCAGGCCTGGTATTCTATTGATGGACGAACCGTTTTCGGGCCTCGATGCCAGGTTGCGAGACAATATTCGCGATGAAACCATCAGTTTGCTCAGAGATACCCGGTCCACCTCGGTAATAGTCACCCACGATCCCGAAGAGGCTCTGCTGGTGGCCGACAGAATTGCCTTGATGAACGAAGGTCAGATTGTGCAGCTGGGTACCGGCGCCGATCTCTATGACCAGCCTGCAAGCCTGTTTGTTGCGCGGTTCTTTTCGCAGTTGAACATATTCTATGGGAAAGTGTCAGGCGGAAAGGTTGAGACGATTTTTGGCGCTTTTCCCGCAACAAATTTGACAGATGGCCAATCAGCGGCAGTTTGCCTGCGATTGCAGGACATAAAGGTTTCGCCACACAAATCTTCGCGGACTGGACGCGCAAACAATCCTGCGGTATCGGTTCCGGGCAGAATCCTTTCTAGGCGGTTCCTTGGTATCGCCGATCGGCTAGAAATCGCCGTTGAAGGAATTGACGAGCCGATCAAGGCACGGATTCGTGCCGGTAGTTTGCCGGCAGAGGCAATGAACGTGGATGTCGGACTGGATCAAAAGGCTGCGATGATTTTTTCAGCCTGATGAAATATGCTGCAACGTTCATTATATTATGAGAAGTCGCCCTGTGATGCTTGCGGAACGCTTCCATAAGGTCAACACATGCTTTAGGGTGCAATCCAAATCCGAATTGGCCGATTAGGCCTAGAAAAACAAGGTTTGAGGAGCAAACCATGGGACAAATTGGAATATGGCAGATAGTGATCGTCGCTGTTGTGGTGGTTCTTCTGTTTGGTCGGGGTAAGATCTCCGAATTGATGGGCGATGTTGCCAAAGGCATCAACTCGTTCAAAAAAGGCTTGAAGGAAGAAGAAGTCGAGACGGCAAAAACGATCGACCAAAAGTCGTCGGAAACCGTATCGCAAGCCAAGGACAGCTCTAGCACAAGCAGCTGAAATGCATTGATTTTTTCGCGATTGCCATTCCCATTGAGGCAATTGGCGATGCTTCTTCTTCGTAGATTTTAAGGCCTTCAACTGTGTTCGATATTGGCTGGACAGAATTAATTGTCGTCGGTGTTGTGATGATCCTTGTCGTGGGTCCGAAAGACCTGCCCGGGATGCTCCGCAATTTCGGCAAGGCGGTGCGCGGAATGCGTCGCATGGCAGGTGATTTCCAGCGCCAGTTTGACGATGCTCTGCGTGAGGCCGAGTTGGATGAGGTAAAAAACCTTACGCCAACTAATGCCTTCACACCGCTTGATGATGCCAAAAAATCGATCAATGAAGTAAAGAAGCAGGTCACCGATACGCTGAATGAGCCGGTTGACGCAGAAACCAGCGCCCCAAAACCTGCCTCGACAACGCCAGCGAAGCAAACAAAACCTGCGGCGTCAAAGTCAGCCAAGCCGGCAACAACAAAGAAGGCCACAACTGCCGCCAAGAAATCTTCGCCTGCCGCCAAGTCCGGCAAACCAGCGGCAAAGAAGGCAACACCGGCACGCAAATCTGCCTCCAAGCCGACAACAGCAGCCAAAACGGCAAAGCCGAAAACTGCGGCTAAACGCACGGCGACAAAAGCTACGACAGGCACCAACGCATGAGCCAGGAAGAAGATCTGGATTCATCCAGCGCGCCGCTGATCGAACATCTGATCGAGCTGCGTCAGCGGCTCTTTTATGCTGTGCTGGCAATTTTCTTCTTTTTTATTGTCTGTTTCATATTCGCGAACCAGATATTCAATATTCTGGTCATACCCTATGAGCGCGCAGCAGGAGAAAACGCGGATCTGTTGCTGATCTTTACCGCGCCACAGGAATTTTTCTTTGTGCAGATCAAAATCGCGTTTTTCGGCGCGCTGTTCATCGCGTTTCCGATCGTGGCGGCACAGCTTTATAAATTCGTGGCGCCGGGTCTTTACCGGAATGAACGTCAGGCATTCCTGCCATTTCTGATCGCTACGCCAATTCTATTCGTTCTCGGCGCATGTCTCGTCTATTTCCTGATCATGCCGCTGGCCATGAACTTTTTCTTGTCCATGCAGCAGGCAGGAGATGCAAGCCGTCCAACCATTGAATTGTTGCCGCGCGTCAGCGAATACCTCGGACTGGTCATGACGCTGATCTTTGCGTTTGGCATCATGTTTCAATTGCCGGTCATCATCACCTTGCTGGCAAAGGCCGATCTCGTTTCGGTTGCGACGCTCAAAACCAAAAGAAAATATGCTGTCGTGTTTGCATTTATTGCGGCGGCAGTTCTTACTCCACCTGATCCGGTCAGTCAGATCGGTCTTGCGGTTCCGACCTTGCTCCTCTACGAACTGTCCATATTTTCTGCCCGACTCGTTGAAAAGAAGCGGCAGGAAGAAAGAGAAAAACGTGAAGGCAGTTTGGGAAGCGCCTCGGATTCGGATGCAGCCGTATCCTGAGCTTGCGCCCTTTGATTACTTCCTTTTTTGGATTTGGACTCGGCTGGTAGGCTATGTTTGACATCAAGTGGATACGAGAAAACCCGGTGGCGTTTGATCGGGGACTGGAGCGCCGTGGGCTTGAACCTCATTCGGCCCGGTTGATCGAGATTGACGATCGCCGCAAGGCCAATGTGGCAATGCTTCAGGAAGCCCAGACAGAACGCAACGCCGCATCAAAGGAAATCGGCAAGGCCATGGCCGCCGGCGACAAGGCGCTTGCCGAAAAACTGAAGGCGGACGTTTCCAAGCTCAAGGATGTCGCTCAATCCGGAGAACAGGCAGGACGTGAGATCACGGCAGAAATGACGGCAACTCTGGAAGTCCTTCCAAACCTGCCGCTCGAGGATGTGCCGGACGGGGAAGATGAGGCTGCAAACATCCAATCCAGCCACTCGGGAGAGAAGCCGGAATTTGCTTTCGAACCGAAGGAGCATTTCGAGATCGGCGAAAACCTCGGCCAGATGGACTTTGAAACAGCGGCCAGGATCGCCGGTTCACGATTCACGATTTTGAACGGTGGATTAGCCAGGATGGAGCGGGCACTTGGTCAGTTCATGCTGGATATGCACACCCAGGAGCATGGCTATCTGGAAGTCCAGCCGCCTTTGCTGGTCAACGACCAGACCATGTACGGAACTGGCCAATTGCCGAAATTCAGCGAGGATTTGTTCCTGACAACCGATCAACGCTGGCTGATCCCAACTGCCGAGGTTCCGTTGACGAATATGGTCGCTGGCGAGATTGTTGATCACGACAAGCTGCCGATGCGGTTTACCGCGCTCACACCTTGTTTTCGATCTGAAGCAGGTTCCGCTGGCCGCGATACACGGGGCATGCTGCGACAACATCAGTTCAACAAGGTCGAGCTGGTCTCCGTGACCACGCAGGAAACCTCGCTTCAAGAGCATGAGCGGATGCTGAGCTGCGCCGAGGCGG
>JBCCEP010000159.1:0-8600 GCA_039030215.1 Pseudomonadota bacterium | reverse complement strand
TCTGGAGGCATTGCGCAAATTCGGGTTCAAGATCTTCTACGGCGACGTGACACGCCCCGATCTCCTGCATGCAGCCGGCATCGAAAAGGCAAGCTTGTTGATCGTCGCCATCGATGGCAAGGAGCCGATCAATGAACTGGTCCACTACGTCAGGAAAAACTATCCGCATGTGCCGATAATCGCCCGGGCCGTGGACCGGCATCACGTCTATGATCTTTATGCCGCCGGTTGCCGCGACATAATCCGGGAAACCTTCGATTCCAGCGTGCGGACCGGTCGAACAGCCTATGAGGCCATGGGCATGCATCCCTTCGACGCCGAATTACTCGCTCGCAAATTTTCGGAGGACGATCGCTATATTCTTCGGGAAATGGCCGAAGTCCACGATCCCGAAATTCCAGGCCATCAAAACCCTGCCTATGTGGAGAAGTCACGTACCTTGATGGCTGAACGCGACGCCCAGATCTTTGGCAAAGGTCAGGCGTTCGCGGCAAGAAACGATCAGGGCTGGCTGCCGCCTACATCAAAGGATGTCACATCCTTGAAAGCTGACCACAAGAAAAGTTCGGAAAACTAGATTTTGTGATCGCTACTTTGGTTGCGCCACAACTCGGCAGTCTGTGTTTCCGCTAAGCCGACTATCCTTCTCTAAAATATGCTAGTAGGATTTTGGAACGATAAGATAATTGCGTAAGTAGCTAGCGTAGTAAGAATTAATGGCACTTGCTTGTCTTTGACGTTGAAATGACAAGGGAGTGGAATTTTTGGAAACGATCAGCCTCACCTATCCAATGGCCGTCGTTCTTGGCCTGCTGGCATTTACGGTTGTCCTGTTCGTGTCCGAGGTGGTTCGGATAGATTTTGCCGCCATCCTCGTCATGGTTCTCCTGGGGCTGTTAAGTCAGCTTCCCGGCCTGGCTTCGCTTGCTGATGTAAGCCAATTGTTCAACGGCCTGGCGTCCAATGCGGTCGTTTCGATCATCGCGGTGATGATCATTGGGGCTGGCCTCGACAAGACCGGCTTGATGAGCAAGGTCGCAGCGCTGATCCTGAAACATGGCGGTAACACCGAAGCACGCGTCGTTCCGATTATTTCCGGAACGGTCGGCGTCATTTCCTCATTCATGCAAAATGTCGGCGCTGCAGCATTGTTTCTGCCGGTCGTCAGCCGCATTTCGGTACGAACAGATATTCCACTGAGCAGGCTGTTAATGCCGATGGGGTTTTGCGCGATCCTGGGCGGCACGATGACATTGGTGGGGTCATCACCGCTTATTCTGTTGAATGATCTGATCGCAACCGCAAACCAGGCGCTTCCCGACAACCAAAAGATGGACTCCTTCGGTTTGTTTTCGGTCACGCCTGTCGGAATTTGCCTGGTCGCGACGGGAATTCTCTATTTCATGGTCTTTGGACGCTGGATCCTGCCGGGGGAGCAAAAGGATGGCGATGCGACCAGCGGACAGTCCATGAAGGAATATCTGCAGAAAATTTACGGGCTGAAGACCGACATATTTGAAATCTCAATTCCCGAGGGACACCCGGTTGTCGGCGAAACCTTCGACGATGTGATCCAGCGATATCACATCTACATCATCGGCAGTGCCTATCAGGGCAAGACATGGTTTGCACCTGTCATTCAAACCGAAATAACAGCACCATGCAGATTGGCGGTACTCGGCCGTAAGAAAGAAGTCCAGTTCATGGCTGAAGAGGAAGGATTCATACTTCACGACAAGCTGGATGTGTTTGCCGAAGATTACGCCCCAACAAAATCCGGTGTTGCCGAGGTCGTCATACCGCCCAATTCTTCCCTGATCGGGAAATGTGCCCATGAAGTGGTCTTTCGCAAGACCTATGGCGCCAGCATGTTGGCGATCCATAGAGGCGAGGAAACGCTGAGCCTGGTAGCTACGGAAGACCATGAACCCACGCAGATTGGTGAGGTACCGTTTCACGCAGGCGACACGCTCGTAATTCTCAGTACCTGGGAAGCGCTGACCCGCCTCTCGCGCAATCGCGATTTTGTCGTTGTGACCACGGATTATCCGCAAGAAGAACTGCGCCCGCAAAAAGTTGGCATGGCCCTGCTGTTTTTCGCGATATCACTTGCGCTGATCCTGTTTACCGATCTGCGTCTGTCGCTTTGCTTGCTAACGGGCGCCGCCGGGATGATACTGACCAGGGTTCTCGATATAGATGAAGCGTATAACGCCATCAGCTGGAGCACGGTATTCCTTCTGGCCAGCCTGATTCCACTGGGGCAGGCGGTACAATCCACCGGCACTGCAGGCTGGATTGCTCAGCAGATACTTCTGTTGCTGGACGGTTGGCCGGTCTGGTCGCTGCAGGTAGGCATTGCAGTTCTGGCAACCGTATTCACACTCATCATGTCAAATGTCGGGGCAACGGTCCTTCTGGTACCACTTGCAGTTTCCATCGCGGTGGCAGCCGGCGGTGATCCGGCGATTTTTGCGCTGACTGTCGCGATTTCTACGTCCAATTCCTTTATCATTCCGACCCATCAGGTAAACGCGCTGATCATGGGACCGGCGGGCTACAAGGTGACGGACTTCATTCGAAGTGGCGGAATCATGACGATCTTGTTCCTTGTTGTTTCACTGGTGGTCATGAACCTGGTTTTCTGAAGATTCTGTGCATTGCGACATTGCAAAAATCCTCGGAAGTGGACCGGAATCTCTAGTTCGTTTCCAACGCTGCCTTCAACCGCATGAGAATTTCCTGGCGCGCCGTATCGCTTTCCGCCTTTTCCAGCGCGTTTGAAAGATCAATCGAAAAAGAAGCATATTCTGTGTACCAGTCACGGGTAAGTTCGGCCTCATCAAAACCTGCCCGCATGCTGCCCGGCTTGTCCTTCGCGCGCCCTTTGGACTGCGGCGTACCGGCGCTCAGATCGAAACTCTCGTCGAAGTGTGGCATCCAGATCTTGTCGGCATCCATGCCGCGTTCGCTCAGCAATCGCGCAAGCTCTTCGCGCGCTTCATTGTCACCGTGATTGAGGAACAGCCCGCCGACAACAGGACCGCGCTCAAGGATCCAGTCAATCAATTCGCTCTGGTCGGCATGGGCTGAGTAGTTGCCGATACGCCTGATCGTGGCTCGGATCTTGAATTCCTTGCCATGGATCCGCACGTCGGAAGCTCCGGACAGTATGTGCGCACCCGTCGTTCCCGGCGCCTGGTAACCGACAAACAGGACCGTCGCATTCCGCTTCCAGATATTGTTCTTCAGGTGATGCTGGATACGCCCGGCATCAGCCATGCCGCTTGCTGAAATGATGATTGCGCCGCCATTAATCCGGTTGATCGCCTTGCTCTCGTCAACACTCTCGACAATCCGGAAATTCGGCTTTTGGAACAATTCGTTCTCGGGTAGTTCGATGTCATCCAGCGTATGGGCATAATCGACAAACACGCTGGTCACCTTGCGCGCCAGCGGACTATCGAGAAACACGGTTGCCCCGGGAATTTCACCCCGCTCCATCAATACCCCGATGTCGTGCAGCAGCTCCTGCGTGCGTTCCACGGCAAAGCAGGGGATGACAATGTTCCCGCCACGTTCGAGTCCCTCATTGAGTTCGCGTTTGAGCGCTTCGCGACGCTGTTTCAAAGTGTAGTCGTCACGCTCGCGGTCGCCATAGGTGCTTTCACAAATTACATAGTCAAATCCTGCATCACCGCCGGGCTCCGCGTGGAAGCTCTTTTCATCCGGTCCCAGATCACCGGAAAACAGCAGCCGCATTGTATTTTGCGAACTGGCATCCTTGTAGTGAATTTCTACGGAAGCCGAACCGAGAATATGGCCGGCATTCTGAAAACGAACATGAAATCCGCTTACCGGTTCAAACCAGCTGTCAAGCGCAACTGTCTCCAATTGCTTAAGCGTGTTCTCGGCATGCTCCATGGTGAAGAGCGGTTCCACTTCATCCTGCCCGCGGCGCAGGTTTCTGCGGCTGCGGCGCTCTGCCTCCGACTCCTGGATTTTCGCTGAATCGCGCATCATGAATTCAAGCAAATCCGCCGTCGGCTCGGTACAATAAATCGGTCCGGAAAATCCTGCCTTCACGAGCTTGGGCAATAACCCGGAATGGTCAGTATGGGCGTGGGTCAGCAAAACCAGATCAACGCTCCCGGCATCGAAAGGAAACGGTTCGTAATTCAGGGCCCTTGTCGCCTTGTTGCCCTGGAACAGACCGCAATCGACAAGCACGTTAAGGCCATTGGCTTCAACCAGGGAACAGGATCCCGTTACGGTCCCTGCTGCGCCAAAAAAGGAAAGTGTACTCAAGCTGTTTCCTCTGGATAGGTTTGTTGGAAAGCGCATTGTTGGCATATCGACATTCTGTTTCCAAGAACAGAAGCGCATCCTTAATAAAAGAAAACCCGGCTCTTGGCCGGGTTTTTCCTTTGTGGAGGTCTGGAGATTTCAGGAGTGGTTCAAGCTCCTGTTCCTGCAATATTGCACAGGAATACAGACATGGATGTGCATTTCGTCACACGTCGAACATTACGGTCAATTTTCAGCAATCATGCTGAAAAACTGCACAGGGAGCAGCGGACTCCCCTCCACTACTCCCTGTGCCTTCAAACCCCCTGCCTGGTACGGAAACAAAAAAGCCAGGCTGCACAGGGGCCGGGGCTGACTGCTTGTACGCCCCTAGCGCTATCGCGCCCGCCCCTGTGCCTACCCCCGTCTCCATTTATGGTTATGGGCTTGGGGGGAAGCTGCGATCGCCGCAATTTTCATGATGCATCTAGCCAGATATGCTTTTTGGCCGATCTCTTTTTGGGATTAGCCGCCAGTTTTTTGATAATTGCCGCCAATTATCGCAACTGCTACCGTAAGAGGTCTGATCAAAAGGGACATCAGCGAGTGAGTACAACGGCACCGGACCACAACAGCAACGACTTCTGGGATCGTACGACCAGGGCCAGATATGCACTGAATTTTGCCGACGAGCAGGGAGCCCCCGCTGAGAGCATTCTCGAGCAGGCCGATATGCGTTGGTCCGATCTTGAAAAGGAAAAACAGATACCTGCGGTCAAATCCGCTGAAATTTTTGACTTGTGTACAAGGGCAACCAGTAATGACCTGTTCGGCCTTCAGCTTCTCGACCGTGTTGATTTGCGCGATATAGGATTGCTCTGGTATCTGGCCGTAAATTCACCGAACCTTAGAAGCTGCGTGAAAAATGTCCGGCGTTATCACCATCTTGCGCAGAACTTTACCCGGATAACAGTTAACGACGAAACGCTGTCAAACACCAATCCGGATACGATCGTCATTACCGAACAATCCGAACTGTTTCCACTTGAGTCCAACCAGCAATTCGATGAATTCAACTGGTTGGGTTTTCTTCTGGTCTGCCGCCGGCTGACTCATACCGAACTCACACCGGTGGAAATCGGCCTTCGGCATCATCGCAGCAACAACGCCAAGGAAATCGAGAGATATTGCAAATGCACGGTCAAGTTCGGTGTCGAAAAAAACTATATGCGCCTGACGCTCGATCAATATTTGCTGCCGATACCGTCCAACGATTACAAACTTCTGGAGATTCTGGAAGAGCACGCAAATGATCTGCTGGAAAAGCAGAAAGACACGATACCGAGCTTTGAGCACCAGGTTACCAAATTGGTGGTGGAGCAACTGCCGCGCGGCAAGGCCAAGGCAAAACTGATTGCCAGGGAACTTGCCGTGAGCGAACGGACATTGGCCCGCAGACTATCCGAATATGGAACGAGCTTTGGTTCGATCGTTGACGATGTCCGCCAAAACCTGTTTGCAAAATACATAAAGGAAAAAGATCTGACACTGTCCCAGGTCGCCTATCTGCTGGGCTATTCCGAGCAGGCCACCATGAATAAATCAGTCAAACGCTGGACTGGTAAAACGCCCAGAGAACTCCTGGACCAAGCTGTCAGCTAAAAGAGCAACTCAGGAAAATAACATACCGCCATTAATGTCGACGCACGCTCCGGTCATGAAGGCCGATTGTTCGGAAGCCAGAAACACGACGAGATTGGCACAATCGATCGATGTCCCCTCGCGCCTGACGGGGCTGGCATTGGCAACGTGGGTCCGTACTTCCGGTTTCGTGAAAACATTGTGGAAGTCTGTATCGATCATTCCCGGACACAGCGCGTTTACCCGGATCCGCGGACCAAACTCCTTCGCCATGCCCCGGCTCATGGTCATGACGGCACCTTTCGAGGTTGCATAGGCAATCGCTCCCGGACCACCGCCATCCCGTCCTGCCTGCGAGGCGATTGGCACAATCGCGCTTCCTTCCGGCATATATGATTCCACTGCCTTGACCATGCGAAACAGGGATGTCGTGTTCAAATCCATCACCGTGTTCCAGTGGTCTATATCCATCTCGCTGATCTTTTTTCGTGCAACCAGCCCACCGGTGACATGAACCAGAATATCGATGCTTTCTCCGAAATGTTCCCGCGTCGCTGCTACCAGGGCGTCTACATCGGATTGCTCCATCATGTCACCGCGCAACGCAAAAGCCTCTCCACCAGCCGCCTTGATTTCATCTACAGCGGAATCAGCGCCTTCGCTGCTGGAGTGGTAATTGATTGCAACTCTTGCGCCTTCTTCCGCCAGGCGCATCACACAGGCACGGCCAATGTCACGCCCACCACCCGTCACGATTGCTGTCTTGTTTTTCAGGAGCATCTGGTTTCCATTCTTTATCTTGCTGTCCAGAACCGTATTCCCGCCCGTACTTGTTCGCCCCCTGTTTCAGGTCGATAAAACCGGCATTATGGGAATCTGGAAGAGTTTCAATTCATTGGTTTGACAGTATTAGTCTTCGAAAAAATCCTCATTCGAACGGCTGGCTTCTTCAATCGTTGCATCAACCCGCGAAAGATGTTTGCGCATGAGTTTCACGGCTTTCTCAGCATCACCTATTTTTAGCAGCTCAAACATCTGTACATGGTCTTCATAGACTTGCTGAAACTCGGTCGGTTCTGACAATGACATTGCACATAATCGGTCGACCTGTGCCTTGCCCTCAGCGATGGTCTTGTAGGCAAGTTCGCTTCCGGCACAAACGCACAGGAGCTTGTGAAAATGGGCGTCAAGTTCCCGGAATTTCTCGAAATCATTGGGCTTGACTGTCAGCGCCTGCCTTTCAAGATTTTCTTCAAAAGCAGCCCGGTGGCTATCATCAAATTGTTCGCACGCAGTCCGAATAACCTCGACCTCGACCGCTGCACGTACAAAGCGCGCATCGGCAACTTCCTTGCGCGATATCTTCCGGACCAGCGTCGCACGCTGAGGACGGACAACCAGCAATCCCATATTGCTTAGCCGGATAAATGCTTCTCGGACAGGTTGGCGAGAGACATCAAAATGCTTTGCCACCTCAACTTCGGATATTTTCGTGCCTGGTTTAAGTACAAGCGTTGTGATGTCGCTATAGATTCTGTCGAAGACATCATCCGTGGTTGTTCGCCGAGAGAAGCTCGTTGAAAATTCTCTGGTGGTATCAGATAAACTCATTCCTGCATTGCCCTTCGACGAGACATTCTGGCTCCCGCTGCACAAAATTTACAACTACCATACTAGCGTATCTGTTATAAATATGCAAGAACCGGAACTGATTGAAAAGCAAGTAGTAAGCGAATTTTCCGTTTGGAGGTCTTACATGGATCCTGAATCAGCGCAATCATACGAGATTGTAAGCACAGGAAAAGGTGTTACACGTCAAGTGCTTAGCCAGAACAAGGAAATGATGACCGTCGCCTTCCGTTTTGAAGCGGGTGCGATCGGCGAACGCCATAGCCATCCGCATATCCAATCAACCTATGTGCAGGACGGACATTTCCTGTTCTATCTTGATGACGAAGAACATGAACTCCTTCCTGGGGACTCACTCATCATACCCGGCAATACCGTACATGGCTGCAAGGCACTCAAGCCGGGTGTCCTGATCGATACTTTCACACCGCGCCGGGAAGAATTTCTTTGATTATTGCCTTTCATTTACTGCCGAGCAATTTCGCCAGGGATTTTCTGACACCAATTTCGGCATAGTCCGTGTAGACATCAACAAGCTGACCTCGAATTTCCGCCGAACTGGTAATTTGTTGCGGGAAAACCTTTTTCATCGAAAGCAGGCTGTCGACGATCGCTGCTGGAGACCCGGTCTTGTCGCGGACCAGTCGAGCGATCTCGTCTGCAAGCGCGTCACGAACATCAATTGGATCGCCAGCATCATCCGTTCCGGCGACGTAGCGCATCCAGCCGGCAATCGCAGCAATTATCAGCGGACTACTGCGACCGGAATCCAAATTGTCCTGCAGCGTATTCAATAGCCGCTGCGGCAATTTCTGTGTTCCATCCATGGCAATCTGCCAGGTGGAGTGTCGGATTGACGGGTTGGCATAACGCTCATGCAGCTTCTCGCAATATTCACTATAGTCGACGTCAGCAATTGGAGCCAATGTGGGTATGATTTCTGTCTTCCATTGCTGCCGGATAAAGCTGGAAAACAGTTCGTCATTCACCGTATCGGCAATGGTTTTGTGACCCGAAAGATATCCGAGATAAGCCAGGGAGGA
>JBCCEP010000158.1:0-8650 GCA_039030215.1 Pseudomonadota bacterium | reverse complement strand
GTGAGTTCAGCACCAACTGGTAGCGCAATTAGTCCAAAAATAAGAAGAGCCGCAATTACAAGAGCAGTCTTGGGTGGTTCACCGACATCATCCCGGTAGTCGGCTTCGGTACTGTTGGCGAATTTTCTTCGATGTTTTCGAGCATTTTGAAATTGATTGATGACGAACAAGACCGTCAGCGCGAGAAGAATTCCACCGTCATATCGCTCCAGCCCGCCTTCCCAGACCATGCCCATGAAAACCAGGGTGAAGCCCAGCATGATCATCATGTTTCTGCCAATGCCTGCTTCGCTGCAATTCGTTGGCCTGATCAGCGAGGGTAGACCTAGAACCAGCAGGACATTGGCAATGTTTGAGCCGATGACGTTACCGATCGCCAGACCGCCGGCGCCCTTGAGCGCAGCGCCTACGGAGATGAATAATTCGGGGGCTGAGGTACCAAAGGCGACGATTGTCAATCCGATGATTAGCGGCGGTACGTTCAGTTTTTCGGCCAGTCCCACTGCACCACGTACCAGCGTGTCGCCACCGGCTACAAGCAGTGCAAGCCCAGCAACTAGATAAATTATTGATATCATTAAGTATTCTCAATCAGGAAATTGCTGTGAGTGAAAGGCGAATGCCTGGCTTGATACTGAACATCTTCGCTGCACTCAAACGCACGTGCCGGACCCGACGCTGGATTTGTCATCATATAGGACATCTTGTGGTGATTTGCCCACCGTGAATGTACAGAACCGGGGCTAGGCCGTATTTATGTAGGAAGAATGAGCAAATTCAATCAGATTTTGCCACAAAACTTCCGCAATATTTCATGATATCGCCGCCATTCAGGTAAGCGAAAGCCATATTCGGACGTCAGACACACACTCGGCGATAATTGCATGCGATTCGCCACGGTTGACCGTGGAGAACTGGCGCACCGGAGCTATGGATGAATAACTGGCATTCATTATTGAGCAAACCCGCTTACCGGACCCTCTCCCGAGTGGTGCTCGTTACGGCAGTTGCGCTATGCCTGATCCAGTTCGGTCCGGCAGTCAGTTCTTCCCATGCAGCTGACGCAGTCATTGAACAAGCCCCGGAACCGCCCGAACCACAATCAACCCTATTTGATCAGTGGACCGGCGGATATATCGGTGTCTACGGCGGCTATAGCTGGCTGGGTTCAAACGTATCACCTGGCGGTAGCGTCGATTCCATCCACGGCCCCATCGGCGGCGGTTATTTGGGCTATAATTATCAGTTCGACAATAACTGGGTCGCAGGCGCCGAAGTAATGGGCGGAGTATCGGGCGCTGAAGACACTTCCGGCGGCGTTAAGATCGAGCAGGACTGGGAAGCCTCACTTCGTGCACGCATGGGCTATGCCTTTGAAAGATCACTGATTTATGGTCTGGCCGGCGTTGGTGTAACCGGTTTTGAAGCGACGGCCGGAGGCGGGTCAGACAATCAGGTCAGCCTTGGCTGGAATATCGGTGCCGGTATCGAAACCAAGGTCACGGACAATGTCAGTGGCAGGATCGAATACAACTATTCGGACTATGAAAAGCAGGATTTCTCCACAGGGGCCGGCAGTACATCAGCCGATCTTGACGGGCACACGATCAAGCTTGGCGTCGGTCTGAGTTTCTGATCTTTCGACACCGATTGGCAAACCTATGAACGGTCGCCGCTCACAATATCGCCCAGCGTTCCCAGGACAGAACCTTCACCCCTTCTGCGGCCACCACCCTGAGGCGCGGCAGCCAGCATTCTACCGGCAAGCCGTGAAAAGGGCAGGGATTGGATCCAGACACTTCCTGGACCGGTGAGTTTTGCAAAAAACACCCCTTCACCACCAAATATCATCGACTTGATCGAACCAGCCCGCACGACGTCCATATCGATATCGCCAGTAAATGCGGCAACACAGCCGGTATCGATATGAAGCTCCTCGCCAACGTCAAGTTTGCGCTCCATGATCGTGCCACCAACATGCACGAATACCCAGCCATCACCTTTCAGGCTCTGCATCACAAATCCTTCACCGCCGAAAAGTCCGGTCAGAATGCGTTTCTGAAAGGCAACCGATAGCTGCACGCCCCGCGCTGCACAAAGAAAGGCATCCTTTTGGCAGACCAGCCGCCCACCGAGCTGATCAAGTTTCACCGCTATGACATGGCCAGGATACGGAGCTGCGAACCCGGCCCGAGCTTTACCCGCACCGTTATGGGTGAATACAGTGGTAAAAAGCGTCTCACCGGTAATCAGCCGTTTGCCGGCGCCAACAAGCTTGTCAAAAAACCCGCCCTCCTGGTTGGAACCGTCGCCGAAGACCGTGGTCATTTCGATATCCGGATCCTTGAACATCATAGACCCGGCCTCGGCTACCGCAGATTCACCCGGATCGAGTTCGATCTCGACAAATTGCATTTCTGCGCCCTTGATCTCGAAATCAATATCGTCGGCCAGGCCGGAATCGCGTTCGTGGCGTATGGATGGAGCAGGTGAGTTCCCGACCGGGGGAACGCGCGGCACGCTTGAAAAAACCAATTGGCTTTCCTCGTCTATGTTTGATTATCGGCGCAATACCCGGCAATTGCCATTGTAAACGCGCCAGCGGTCGTGACCGTTCAGGCAGAATTCTACATTCCAGCCGACTCCGGCCAGGCCCATTGGTTCTTCGATTAGAAAATGAATGGTCCGATAGTGCCCGCTTTCCAGATAGGCCCGACCCCTGCAATAGCGCCGCAAAATCGGAGTAAACCCATATTCACGCGTCGGACGTTCGACTGCCTGATCGATAGATACGATCCGCACGCCGTCATGCCAGGTATGGGATTCCGCCCAATTGAACCGATTAATGATCTTCGATTCTACGGCAGGTGATTCGCAGCCCGGAAAAAAGTTGAAAGCTTGGGCTTTGGACACGTTCGCCGTAACTGCTGCAGCAGCCAAAAAAACTAGCGCAAATCCTTGAAATCGCATGGTAATCCTCTGAATGAGTCTGTCACTGGAATCAGGTCCGGTTTGCCTGTTACTCAGAATACCTTGTCGCAGGATTGCCGATCATGCCGGATCGGTCAACCGTGCTTTGCCTCACGCGCCAGCCATTCAATGCGAAAGCCCGCCTTGCCGGTACCCAGGGTCCGGCAAAGGAAGGGCAGAATCGCTTTCAGTTCGTTGGTCAGTACAAAGGGCGGATTCTTGATGATCACACCGCAACCACGAAATTCCGCCTGCGATTTTGCGGGTGCCAGCCAGAACTCGACCCTCAGAAGTTTCTCAATTCCGCTATTCCTCAGTAAACCGATGAAGTCGCCGACCTGGTTTTCATGTTTCAGAGGGTACCAACCAATGACAGTGCCACCGGGCCACCGGCGATGCGTCTTTTCGAACGCTGAAGTGAGCCTCCCAAACTCATCCGCCTTTTCAAATGGCGGATCTATCAACACCAAACCTCTTTTTTCTTTCGGTGGAAGGTGGGCACCTGGCACAAGCCAGCCGTCAATCTGGTTGACGCGGACCTGATAATCACCGGCAAAAACCGCACGAAGCGCCTCGGCATCTTCCGGGTGAAGCTCATAAACAGAAAGCCGGTCCTGCTTGCGCAGCAATCGCCGAGCAATCATTGGCGACCCGGGATAAGCAGTCAGCAAATCACCGTCGCGATACTGGGCGATGACCTCTAGATAGGTTCCGACCAAGCTCGCCACGTCCTCATTCGGAACGATTTCACAAAGCCTGCCAATACCGGCAATCCATTCGCCGGTTTTTGCAGTCTCAGGGGAGGCGAGGTTATAGATTCCTGCCCCGGCATGGGTATCAAACACCCGAAACGCCGCATCCTTGCGTTTCAGATATTCGATGATGCGGGTCAGAATTATGTGTTTGAAAACGTCGGCGAAATTACCTGCATGATAGGCATGACGGTAATTCATCCCGCAAATCCGGGTGAAAACAATGCGCCATTCACCGAGTTTCCCATAGCTTTGTCTGTTGACGGATCAAATACGGCCCGCCCGCCACTCATTCGTACCGACCCGGTAGCGACCAGCGCCAGGGCATGAGGATATAATATATGCTCCTGCTCCAGGACACGGGCACCGAGCGTTTCTGCCGTATCACTGGCCAATACCGGCACGGTAACCTGCGCAATCAATGGTCCCTCATCCAGTTTCTCGGTTACGAAATGGACGCTTGCCCCGTGCACCCTGACACCTTCCGACAAGGCACGCTCATGCGTGTCGATACCGCGAAAGGAGGGCAATAAGCTTGGATGGATATTTAGAACCCGGCCCATATATCGGCGTACGAAATCAGGCGACAGGATCCGCATATAGCCTGCAAGACAGATAAAATCCGGTCGGTCATCATCCAGGATCTCTGAAATTGCTTCCTCATGCGATTGCCGATCATCATAATCTCGGTGATCAAGGACCAGTGCGGAAATGCCGTTATCCTTGGCAATGTCGAGTGCCCCAACATCCGGATTATTGGAAATCACCCGGTTGATCTCGGCTGGAAACTGCGGATCGGAAGCGGCCTCGACCAGGGCCGCCAGATTGGTACCACGCCCGGACGCCAGAACGTCAACCCGTTTGCGATTGGCTGTTCGCTTGTTCAACTTGCCAGTTTCCCCTCATACAACACGGCTTCGCCCGTTCGCTTGCTAAGCGTCCCGAGTTGGCAGACCTGCTCCCCCTGGCTGGTGAGTATATCATGAACTGCCGCTGTGTGCTCCTGGCTGACCACCACCGCCATTCCGATCCCGCAATTGAACGTTCTCAGCATTTCGGTTTCGGCAACGCCATTGGCCGCAAGCCATCCAAAGATTGGTGGCGGTGAAACTGCGTCCAGATTGATCACCGCGCAGAGATCGTCGGGCAAAATTCGGGGAATGTTTTCGGTAAAACCGCCGCCGGTGATGTGGGCAAGCGCCTTGACCGCCTTCTTCTGTTTGATCGCCTGCAGAAGCGATCTGACATAGATGCGTGTAGGCTCCAGCAACGCTTCACCAATGGTTTTGCCGGCTTCAAAAGGGGCATCATCACCGAACTCAAGACCTGCATTTTCGACAATTCTGCGCACAAGCGAAAACCCGTTTGAGTGCAGTCCGGAAGAGGCAAGTCCGAGCAACACGTCTCCACTTGCAAGATTATCCGTGGGCAGCAACTGCCCACGTTCCGCTGCGCCAACCGCAAAACCGGCCAGATCGTAGTCTCCGAATTCGTACATACCGGGCATTTCGGCAGTTTCGCCACCAATCAGCGCGCAATTTGCCCGCCTGCAACCTTCGGCAATACCCTCGATAACGTCTTGGGCTGCGGCTACATCAAGTTTTCCTGTGGCGAGATAATCCAGAAAAAACAAGGGTTCAGCGCCCTGCACGATGAGGTCGTTTACACACATCGCCACAAGGTCGATCCCCACGCCCTCATGTTTGCCGGTTTCGATGGCGACCTTCAACTTGGTCCCGACCCCGTCGGTCGCAGCAACCAGGATCGGATCCTGATAACCCGCGGCCTTGAGATCAAAAAGTCCGCCAAATCCACCAATTTCGCTATCTGAGCCAGCACGCCGTGTCGATCGAACGGCAGGCTTGATCGCTTCGACAAGTGCATTGCCCGCATCAATATCCACGCCAGAATCGGCATAGGTAATTGATGAGGGTTTGGCCTTATCGTCAGGATTCGTCATACAAAATCACTCCGCTCCCGGCGGCAATAGCCTGCGCTGGCGATATAGACAAGTATAAGCCGGTTTTGATCACAACTGTTTGGCCTGTCAGCAATATTTCATAAGGCAGCCACGTAGAAAATGCCCCATCACATTGCTTGCCGGCATACTTATGCTTGGCGATCAGATTGACAGGACGGTGCGCAAATCCGATATGAATCCCGCAAACATCGGTTGAAGGCAGATTCGGACCATGGATAGAGCACGCGAAAAGGCGATCAGACGCCAGACAATGTTTTGGCTACTTACATTGGCGCTGTTTTTGTTCTTCCTCTGGATGCTGGGCGACATCCTCTTGCCATTCATCGCCGGCATGGCGCTGGCCTATTTCCTCGATCCTGTCGCCGATTTGCTGGAACGCTGGGGATTGAGCAGGCTCACTGCAACAATCATCATTTTGCTGATCTTCGTAGTTGTGTTCGTCGTCACGCTGATGGTGTTGATACCAATCCTGGGCGTGCAGATTTCGATCTTCCTCGATGCGCTGCCGGACTACATCTCCCGCCTGCAGAAACTGGTAACTTCAGCTGACTACCCATGGCTGAAACCCTTTCAGGATGTCGAGAACGATCTGATTGGTGAGAGCACCAGTGAGCTTGTAAAGCAGGGCGCTGGGTGGATCGGTGCCTTGCTGGAACGCCTATGGGCCTCCGGAAAGGCGCTTGTGAGCATCTTCTCCCTGTTGCTGGTAACGCCCGTCGTCGCCTTCTACCTGCTCTACGATTGGGATCGGATGATCGAGAAAGTCGATAGCTGGCTCCCGCTTGAACATCGCGACACGATCCGGATGCTCGCCAAGGAGATCGACCTGGCAGTGGCAGGCTTCGTGCGTGGCCAGGGTACGCTTTGCCTCATTCTTGGCGCCATGTATGGACTGGCACTGACCATTGTCGGGCTGAATTTTGGCCTGTTGATCGGCATTTTCGCAGGCCTGATATCATTCATCCCCTATGTCGGTTCGATTACCGGTTTCGTGCTGTCGATGGGTGTGGCGATCGTTCAATTCTGGCCGGATTACATACCGATCATGATCGTCGCGATGATCTTTATCGCGGGCCAGTTCATTGAGGGTAATCTGCTGCAACCGAAACTGGTTGGAGATCGCGTCGGACTGCACCCCGTATGGCTGATGTTTGCGCTTTTGGCCTTCGGTTCGCTGTTCGGATTTTCGGGGCTGTTGATCGCGGTTCCGGCATCTGCCGCAATCGGCGTAATCGTGCGATATATGATAGGCCGTTACAAAAACAGTGAATTATATTATGGTCATGACGGGATGTACCTGGCACAGAACACCGAAGGCGACGACAAGGATCAAGCCGAATAGACGGTAGTTCGCCGGGTCGTCTAAGTGTATTTTGTTGGTTTTGTATTATGAGTCCAAGTCAGCTGCCGTTTGATTTGCCTGTCGTTAGCTCCGATGCGCGCGAAGATCTTGTCGTCAGCAATGCCAATTCCATTGCGGTCCATTTGATCGACAGCTGGCCTCAATGGCCGGGAAATGTCGTCGTTTTGGCAGGTCCGGTCGGCTCTGGAAAATCCCATCTTGCCGGTATCTGGGCGCGTGCCGCCAATGCGCGGGTCCTGGAAATGGCAGCGCTGGATACCGATCGCCCGCCGGAAAGGCAGAATTTCCTGCTTGAAGATGCAGATACTGGTGCAATCAACGAGCGGGCGCTGTTTCACCTGATAAACCATGTCAATTCCCAGCGCGGCCATTGCATGATCACCAGCCGCAAATGGCCCTCGCAATGGCAGATTGCCCTGCCGGACCTGGCATCCCGACTGAAAGCTGCACAATTGGTGGAACTAGCAGAGCCGGATGACGAATTGTTGCGGCAGGTGATTTTCAAGCTCCTTGCCGATCGCCAATTGGCTTTTGATCCGGGCGTTGTCGATTATCTCGTTACGCGGATGGAACGATCGCTTGAGGCAGCCAATATGATCGTTGCCGAGATTGACAGGGAGGCATTGGCAAAGAAGAGCCGGATAACGCGGGCGATAGCCTCTGCTGCGCTTAAGAATTCGGAGAAGGCACGAAATCTGGACCAGCCACGGCACTAAGCGTGCATTCTGGTCCGGCACATGACGGTATACCCGTTAAGGTTTTTGCCAATTGCTTGTTACAATTTCTCCAATATGGCGTATTTTGTGTCGTCGAACGTGATATTCAGGTCTCTAAATGGCCGGGATTATCGAAAGCAGGACCGAAATCGTGAACATAGTCGAGCATAAAGACAGTCACCATCCAGAGCCTGGTGAAAATTTCGAGACAGATATCTTTTCTGATCCGTCACGGTTCATGAATCGGGAATTGTCCTGGCTGCAGTTCAACCGGCGCGTTCTGGAGGAAACTGAAAACTCGAACAATCCTCTGCTGGAACGGCTGCGTTTCCTGTCGATTTCGGCCAATAACCTCGACGAGTTCTTCATGGTGCGTGTGGCGGGCCTGTTTGCCCAGGTTCGCGAAGGCATTGATACGAAATCTGCCGACGGGATGACGCCTGCTGAACAAATCGCAGCGATCGGTGATGAAATCCGTAAATTGCAGGATGAACAGCAGGAAGCGTGGCGTGCGCTCGATAAATTGCTGGAATCCGAAAATATCTTCATCGTAACGCCGGACGAATTGACCCAAACTGACCGGCAATGGCTCTCACGCTATTTTCTTGATTCAGTATTCCCGATCCTCACACCGCTGACCATCGACCCGGCGCATCCCTTCCCCTTCATTCCCAATCTTGGTTACACCCTCGTCTATCGGCTTGCGCGACCGGGGGCTGAAGAGGGAATGGTATCATTGATCCGGATGCCGAGCGCGCTGCAGCGCTTTGTCCGCCTGCCATTGCGAGAGGAGGGCGGCACGATTTTTATTTCGATCGAAGATGTAATCGGCATGTTCATCCAGGTTCTGTTTCCTGGCCATGTCGTC
>JBCCEP010000157.1:0-8663 GCA_039030215.1 Pseudomonadota bacterium | reverse complement strand
GCAAAAACCAGGGAGGATGCAACACCGCGGAGCGTCAGGGGAATTTCGGTTTCCGCCGCGGCGGCCAGGGCTGAGGTAACGCCGGGAACGATCTCGAAGCTGATGTCGTTTTCCCGCAGCGCGGCAATTTCCTCGCCGGCTCTGCCAAATACCAGCGGATCGCCGGACTTCAATCTGACTACACGGTTGCCCTTTTTGGCCAGTGAAACCAGGAGCTCATTGATTTCATCCTGGGTTTTCGAATGGCAGCCCTTTGCCTTGCCAACCGGAATGCGGTGAGCGTCCCGTCTACCCATGGCGACCAGCACTTCGGGAACCAGCCTGTCATAGACAATGGTGTTGGCCTCCTGGAGAAGGCGCTGGGCCCGCAATGTCAGCAGATCGGCTGCACCTGGTCCGGCTCCAACCAGTGAAACAAAACCGGTTTCAGCCTTGCTTGTTTTCAGCATGCGGGTGGCGAGGCGACGTGCACCCGAGACGTCGCCTGCGTTGATGGCGCTCGCAACGCCACCCAGGAAGAATTCACGCCAGAAACGACGACGCGGCGCACCACGCGGAACAAGGCGATCGACGGAACCTCGATAAAGCGCTGCAAGCCGGGCCAGACTGCCGGTCGAACCGGGCAGCATCGCTTCGATCTTTGAACGGATGATTTGCGTCAGAACCGGGCCGGTACCTTCCGAACCAATGGCAACCGCAACCGGCGCGCGATTGACAAGCGCCGGCGTGTAAAAATCACACAGATCGGGACGATCAACCGCATTTGCAGGAATCTTAAGTTGATGGGCAAGCTCAACGATATGCTCGTCCGTATCGGCATTTCCAGTTGCTGCGAAGACCAGGCTGGCATCGGTCAATGCGTCGGCAGTAAAGGGTCTGGCTACATGTTCAATGTCGTTCTGGATGATGAAAGCGCCGAGTTCACGCGTTGGCGCAGAGGCCACCAAGCGTACGCCGATACGGCTTTCCAATAACAGCCGCGCCTTGGCTAGCGCCTCGTCGCCATTTCCGACAACAACAGCCATTCGCCCGTCCACTTTGAAGAAGACGGGAAATACGGAAAGCTGTTCTTCTATTGGGCGCATATCCACCACCATTTCTTTGATGGTACAAAGATAATGGCGAAGCGGTCATTCTTGCTGGAACCGCTTGGTGTTTTTGGGGCAGGCTGGAGAAAAATATTCTTCAAAAGGTGGTGTTATGGCGGCAATCTTGCCCATGACTGCAAAAACCAGTCCAAAAACAGAATTTCATGCCCAATTGGCGAAATGGACAGAACTAATATTTTCGCTCGACAATGAACAGCGCGGCGGTCTTCAGGTGGATCGCTTTTTCACCAAAGTAAGCCAGATTTGAGACGGCTTCATCGGCCAATTCTCGAGCCCGTTTCCGGCTGGCTTCAACGCCGATTGAAGCGACGAGAGTCGGTTTCCCACGATCACTGTCCTTGGCGGTTTTTTTGCCGAGTTTCTCGGTTGAAGATGTGACATCCAGAATGTCGTCGGCAAGCTGAAAGGCCTCCCCGACCAGCCTGCCATAGTTGCTTGTGGCTTGCCGGTCGTGTGTGTCTGCCTTGCCGATCACCGCACCTGCCTCGCATGCAAATTTTATCAGCGCGCCCGTCTTCATGGATTGCATCAATGATATCTCGGCTGGCGTCATCGACTTTCCCTCACCGTCGAGATCAAGAATTTGCCCACCAGCCATCCCACCAATACCTGAAGCGCGAGCCAACATGGCTACCAATTCTGCTACGATCGCCGGTTCCGGATGGTCATTGCTTGCCAAAATATCGAAGGCGAATGTGAGCAGGCTGTCGCCCGCCAAAATTGCGGTGGCTTCGTCGAAGGCACGATGGACGGTCGGTTTCCCGCGCCGCAAATCGTCATCATCCATTGCGGGAAGATCATCATGAACCAGCGAGTAGCAATGAACACATTCCAGCGCTGAAGCTGCCCGCAGGGGCAGGTCACCCGTTTCGTCAAACAATTCCGCAGTTTCCAGCAAAAGGAATGGCCGGAGGCGTTTTCCGCCATTGAGGACAGCATAACGCATTGCTTCCAGCAGTCGCGGTGGTCTGGCCAATTCGCCATCAGCCACCGTTTCGCTCAACATCGCGTCCAGAAACTCTGTCGTCTGGTTGGCGCGCATGGTCATGCGGCTATCGAATTCCGAATTATTCATGACGATTGGAGGTCCTGACCTGGGTGTTGAAGAAGTTGGTAATCAGACAGTGCAATAATGGTCAAGGACCCACTGAAATTATTAGCGGATTGCGCGGTGAAATTGCTGTGGTATTGCTGCGCAAAAATCCGGACTTGATTGACGGCACTGGCTATCAGAGAAAATGGCATCGCGTAAAACCAAAAAAGCGAAAAAACGCAATCAGGCGAGCACAGGTGTGTTTTCCTGGGTAAAATCCAGGCTTTCCAGCTTTTTGTCGTGGTTGAGAAGGGTATTTTCGCTGCGCAGGATCATCGTGTTTTTCCTGGCAATTGGATTTCTCCTGGCGGGTCTGGGTTTTGTATACCGGTTCGAAGCCGTGCACCCGGTATCGACCCTGATGATCAAACGCGTGATTACCGGGAAATCCGTTGATCGCCGCTGGGTTGCCCTCGATGATGTCGCTGATGTCATGAAATATTCGGTGATCATGTCCGAAGACGGTCAGTTTTGCGCGCATCGAGGTGTCGACTGGGCGGAAATGGAACTGGTCGTTGACGGCGCGTTATCGGGAGAACGTGTCAGGGGAGCCAGTACCTTGACCATGCAGACAGTGAAAAACCTGTTCTTGTGGAATTCGCGGTCCTATGTCCGAAAGGTTCTGGAAATCCCGATAGCGATCTACATTGACGCCTTGTGGTCGAAAAAGCGTATTCTGGAGGTTTATCTGAATATTGCCGAATTTGGCGAGGGTGTTTTTGGTGTGGAAGCTGCCGCGCAAACCTATTTCAACAGATCGGCAGCAAGACTTGGTCCGCGCGCTGCGGCACTATTGACGAGCACGCTACCCAATCCATTAGCACGTAATCCAGCCAAACCCAGCAGACAGCAGTCACGCATCGCAAACATCATCCAAAGACGCGCGGCAAAAGCCGGCGGTTATGTCGGTTGTGTACGCTGAGGCATGCCCGAATGCGCCTTGGAGAGAAATTGATTGAACAGGCTGGTCAAAACGCATTGCTACCTGTATAAGCCGCCTCGAAATGCGCAATCTGGCCAGATCGGTCTTGCGTGCCGTCTAGGGCGGCGACTGAATCAGATTTCCAGAAGCGCCAAAAATTATCCGGAGTAGTTCCAATGGCTGTACCCAAAAGAAAAGTTTCGCCGTCAAAACGCGGAATGCGTCGCTCTACTGATGCCTTGAAACAGCCGGCTTATGTCGAAGACAAGGATTCCGGCGAACTTCGCCGTCCACATCATATCGACCTGAAGACCGGTATGTATCGAGGCCGTCAGATTCTTGAGCCCAAGGATCAGGTCTGATCTCAAGAATTCATAAATAACAAATGGCCGGCAATTTGCCGGCCTTTTTATTTTTTACCCAGGAATGATTTCGGCTATTGGACCATCCGGGGTTCAGATGGCATATTAGCCCCGTCAAATTCAAACAATTTGGTATTGCGTGGGTTTTCATTACGCGCATATAACCGCATTCGTATTATCCCAGCCGGAGAATTTCCCGCAATGAACATGCTTACCAATGTTCCCCTGATGGCGGTTCCGCTTATCGCATACAATCTTGTTGTTCTAGGCTTTGTAGGTGGCGGCAGCCCAGATCCCTGGTCGGCGGAAGTGCTGACACTGTCAATGGTATCGGGAGAAACCTGGCGGATGGACCTTGGCGATCTGATGATTGGGCTGGGTCTGTTCCTGTTGTTTTTCGAGATTGTTAAGGCGACGCGGGTCGGTGCCGACACGATCATAGACCACCTGCTTTCGACGCTGGTATTTATTGCCTATCTCGTCGAATTTCTGTTGGTACGCTCCGCCGCAAATTCGGTTTTCTTTCTATTGATGGCAATAACGTTTGTTGATGTCGTAGCCGGGTTCACGGTTTCAATCCGTTCGGCATCGCGCGACGTCAATGTTGGCGGGCCCTATTGACCCGCCGAGATATCAGACCGCAAGGTAATCATTGATAAAGTTACAGCTGGAACAAGAACCGTCAGCCGGTTACCGCCTTGTAGCCAGCCTTTTCCACACCGACGACGGCACATATTTCATCATTGTCTGACGTATCACCGGTGACACCAACTGCGCCGAGGGTTTCGCCGCGTGAACTGACGATCAGGACACCGCCGCCAACAGGTACAACGCCACCGGGAATTACCGAAGTCAGACTTGCCAGAAAATGAGGACGTTCCGACACCTGTTTGTCGAGTGCGCGGGAACCGGACCCGATAAACAGGCAACCCCGCGCCTTGCCGCAAGCAACCTCGAACCGGCCGGGTGCGATACCATCCTGCGCCTGGTAAGCCTTGATGTTGCCGCCAGCGTCGAAGACCGCCGCAGCGAGCGGGCTGAAGCCTCTTTTGCTGCCCTCGGCAAGCGCTTGAGAAACGATACGGTTAGCACGCGAAAGGCTCAGTTTGGCCATCGTTCACCTTCTTTCAGATCATGGGAGGATAGTTGTGAAATTTCTGAGGATACAATGTTCGGCAAGGGAATGACGTTCAGCCCAGGCGGTCGAGTTTTTTCTGCATCTCCGCAATCTGGTCTCTCAGAGAACCGATATCCGCATCCCGTTCGTCTTCAGGCGGCGGCTCTTCTCCATCGTCTTCCTTGTCTTTGCTGACGCTTTGCTGTGCTGCGAAAGGCATGAACATCGTCATCGCCTTCTGGAACATTTCCATGTTGCTGCGCACATGTTCTTCCATCACGCCCATGCCCATTCCGCCAAGCGCCTCGGTCATTTGTTCGCGAATCTTGTCTTGTTCGCGCGCAAACGAATTCATCGAATGCTCCAGATAGCTGGGGACCATTGCCTGCATGGAATCGCCATAAAATCCGATCAATTGGCGCAGGAAGGTTATGGGTAGAAGGTTCTGGCCTTCCTTTGCTTCTTGATCAAAAATGATCTGCGTAAGGACAGAGCGGGTAATGTTTTCCCCGCTTTTTGCATCATTGACGACGAAATCCTCGCCGTCTTTCACCATTTGCGCGAGATCTTCCAGTGTCACATAGGTGCTTGTACCGGTATTATAGAGACGCCGGTTCGCGTATTTCTTTATGATTGTTGGTTGGTCTTTTGACGCCATTTCATCGTTCCGATCTGAACATTTGCAATAACCTTAATCGAGCAGAATGCAATAATCCAGTCATCGTGATCTCGGTCTCCAATTGCAAAACGAGGTACCAGCTTGCATTAGGATGATGATAAGGGATATTTGTTGCGCCGCAATATTCATTTTCGCAGGATAGTTCCATTGATTAATAAAATACTTGTTGCAAACCGGTCTGAAATTGCAATCCGGATTTTTCGGGCTGCCAATGAGCTCGGCATTAAAACCGTCGCGGTATGGGCAGAAGAAGACAAGCTGGCACTGCACCGCTTCAAGGCGGATGAAGCCTATCAGATCGGCAGGGGTGCTCATCTTTCCAAGGATCTGGGTCCGATCGAAGCCTATCTTTCAATCGAAGAGATCCTGAGGGTGGCAAAGCTTTCGGGAGCTGACGCAATTCATCCAGGCTATGGCCTGCTTTCCGAAAGCCCCGAATTTGTTGATGCCTGCGAAGAAAATGGCCTCATCTTTATCGGGCCGTCAGCCGATACGATGCGCAGGCTCGGCAACAAGGTGGCGGCCCGCAATCTTGCAATTGAAATTGGTGTTCCAGTTGTTCCCGCAACAGATCCATTGCCTGATGATTTGAAACAGGTCGCGGGAATGGCGAAAGAGATTGGCTATCCCTTGATGCTCAAGGCATCCTGGGGCGGCGGCGGCCGTGGCATGCGTGTCATTCGAGCTGAAGAAGATCTGGAGCGGGAGGTCAACGAGGCACGGCGGGAAGCACAGGCGGCGTTCGGCAAGGATGAACTTTACCTGGAAAAGCTGGTCGAGCGGGCCCGTCATGTCGAGGCACAAGTCCTGGGTGACCGGCATGGAAACCAGGTGCACTTGTTCGAGCGCGACTGTTCCGTACAGCGCCGGAACCAGAAAGTCGTGGAGCGGGCACCAGCGCCCTATCTCAATGAAGATCAGCGTGCGGAATTGGCTGTGTACGCTCTGAAACTTGCAGCCTCCACCGATTATGTGGGCGCGGGAACCGTCGAGTTTCTGATGGATGCCGATACGGGCGCATTTTACTTCATTGAGGTAAACCCTCGGATCCAGGTGGAGCACACCGTTACCGAAGAAGTGACGGGTATCGATATCGTCAAGGCACAGATTCACATCATGGATGGCGAGAAAATCGGCGATCCGGCATCCGGCGTCCCGGCTCAGGCTGACATCAGGCTAAACGGCCACGCGCTGCAGTGCCGGATTACCACGGAAGATCCCGAGCAGGAGTTTATTCCTGATTATGGCCGGATAACCGCCTATCGAGGAGCTACCGGTTTCGGCATACGCCTGGATGGTGGCACGGCCTACTCCGGCGCGGTGATTACCCGGTTCTACGATCCCCTGCTGGAAAAGGTGACCGCCTGGGCGCCAACGGCGGAAGAGGCGATCCGCAGAATGGACCGGGCATTGCGGGAATTCCGTATTCGTGGTGTGGCGACAAATCTGACCTTTCTCGAGGCAATTGTCGGACATGAAAAGTTTCACGACAACACCTATACAACCAAGTTTATCGACAACACGCCGGAACTGTTCGAGTCAGTCAAACGGCAGGACCGGGCCACCAAGCTCCTGAACTATATTGCCGATGTTACGGTGAACGGACACCCGGAAGCGCGCGGGCGGGCATTGCCACCAGTTGATGCCGTCCAACCGGTGGTTCCGGCGTTTGAGAGTACAGTACAGCCGGGAACAAGGCAAAAATTTGAGGAACTTGGCGCTGAGAAGTTTGCGCGCTGGGTTCGCGATCAAAAACAGGTTCTTGTTACCGATACGACGATGCGTGACGGCCACCAGTCGCTATTGGCAACGAGGATGCGCACCCATAATATTGTCAATATTGCCGAGGCTTATTCCAAAGGGCTGGGTGAACTTTTCAGTCTCGAATGCTGGGGTGGTGCAACCTTCGACGTTGCCATGCGGTTCCTGACAGAGGATCCCTGGGAGCGGCTGGAGATGATACGGGAACGGGCACCCAACATCTTGTTGCAGATGCTGCTCCGCGGGTCGAACGGGGTTGGCTACAAGAACTATCCCGACAATGTCGTGCGATATTTCGTCAAGCAGGCTGCCGAAGCCGGTGTCGATGTATTCCGTGTATTCGACTGCCTGAACTGGGTCGAGAACATGCGCGTATCGATGGAGGCCGTCGTCGAAAGCGGGAAAATCTGTGAGGGTACGATTTGTTATACCGGCAATCTCACCGACAGCGCCCGGCCGAAATATGATCTCAAATATTATGTTCGCCTGCTAAAGGAACTTGAAGCAGCCGGCGCGCATATGATTGCCATCAAGGACATGGCCGGTCTGCTGAAGCCCAATTCCGCCAAGCTCCTGTTTTCGACCTTGCGCCAGGAGACGGACCTGCCGCTGCATTTTCATACCCATGATACTTCCGGTGTTTCGGCTGCCAGTGTGATCGCGGCGGCTGAAAATGGTGCGGATATTGTTGACGCTGCGATCGATTCCTTTTCCGGAAACACATCGCAACCCTGCCTGGGGTCAATTGTCGAGGCATTGAAAGAGACCGAGCTTGATACGGGTCTTGATTCCAATGCGATACGGCAAATCTCGTTCTACTGGGAAGGTGTGCGTTACAAATATGCTGCTTTCGAAAGTGACCTGAAAGGCCCGGCATCGGAAGTCTATCTGCATGAAATGCCGGGTGGTCAGTTCACCAATCTCAAGGAGCAGGCGAGATCGCTGGGACTGGAAGCGCGCTGGCACGAAGTCGCCCAGATGTATGCGGATGTAAACGCGCTCTTTGGTGATATCGTCAAGGTCACACCATCCTCAAAAGTAGTTGGTGACATGGCGCTGATGATGGTCAGCCAGGACCTCGATATCGGCGACGTCATGGATGGTTCAAAAGAGATCGCATTTCCTGAATCGGTTGTGTCCATGATGCGGGGTGATCTTGGCCAGCCGGAAGGCGGATGGCCGTCCGATATTCAAGATCGGGTATTGAAAGGCGAGCCAGCCTACACGGAAAGACCCGGTGCACTACTTGACGACATCGATCTGGATGCAGCCAGGATCGAGGCAGAAGAAGCTGTTGGCGAAAAGCTTTCGGACAAGGAGTTTGCGTCCTATCTGATGTATCCGAAAGTGTTTGCCGACTATGCTCTGGTTCGCGCAGATTACGGCCCGACCGCGGTCCTGCCGACGCCGGTGTATTTTTACGGTCTTGAACCCGGAAACGAAATTCATGTTGACCTAGAAAAAGGAAAGACGCTGGTCATTCGCTGTCTGGCGGTCGGCGAAACCGATGACAAGGGCATGGTCACCGTCTATTTCGAACTGAACGGTCAGCCACGGCGGACCAAGGTGCCGGATCGCGCGCATGGCGCATCGGGTGGCGCTGCCAAACGCAAGGCGGAG
>JBCCEP010000156.1:0-8693 GCA_039030215.1 Pseudomonadota bacterium | reverse complement strand
TGCCATTGCCTATGGCAGGCTGGAACGGCGTGCGGTGATCGTCGGCGGTGGCGAACCTGCAGCCGAGTTGATCCGGTCGCTGGAAACGCAACCGGATGGCGACATCCGCATTTGCGGTATTTTTGACGATCGAGATGATGAGCGTTCGCCGGCGCTGGTAGCCGGCTATCCAAAACTGGGTACCATCCCAGAACTGGTGGAATTCGGGCGTATGGCCCGAATTGACATGCTGATCGTTTCACTGCCACTTTCGGCCGAAAACCGCGTACTACAACTCTTGAAGCGATTGTGGGTACTGCCAGTCGATATCCGTCTTTCTGCGCATACCAACAAGCTCAGGTTCCGCCCACGTTCCTATTCCTATGAAGGCGCATTGCCGTTTCTGGACGTCTTTGACAAACCGATAGCGGATTGGGACGCGATCATGAAGCGGGCCTTCGACCTGTTCTTCTCTGTCGTGGCGATCATTCTTCTGTTTCCGCTGATGGTGGCGACTGCGATTGCGATCCGCGTTGAAAGCAAGGGCCCGGTTATTTTTCGCCAGAAGCGCTATGGCTTCAACAACGAGGTGATCGAGGTACTGAAATTCCGGTCCATGTACAATGACAGGGCTGACCCGACCGCGAAGCAGGTGGTCACAAAGAACGATCCCCGCGTCACGCGAGTCGGAAGAATTATCCGCAAGACCTCGATTGATGAGCTGCCGCAACTCTTCAACGTTTTGAAGGGCGAATTGAGCCTGGTCGGACCAAGACCGCATGCGGTCAATGCCCATACCGCCAACCGGCTCTGGGATGAGGTTGTCGACGGCTATTTTGCCCGCCACAAAGTCAAGCCAGGTGTTACCGGCTGGGCGCAGATCAATGGCTGGCGTGGAGAAGTCGATACAAACGAGAAGATAATGCAGAGAGTCAATCACGACCTGTATTACATTGAAAACTGGTCGCTTTTGTTCGACCTGTACATCCTCTCCATCACGCCGTTCAAATTGCTGAATACGGAAAATGCGTATTGAACACGGCGGGTAACATCCATGGGCAGGTAATCGCCACTCCAGGTAAGGACTTTGTCAACAGGCTGGCAAATTGGTGCATTGCCATAGCCGTGTTCATGGGCGGGTTCGTGATGTTCGAGCCTGCACCCTACGAGTTGCTTCTGAGTGCGATGCTCGGCATCTGGCTGCTTTTCGGAATGCGAATTCCCCGGGAAGTTCTGCCAATCCTGATCCTGCTGACGATATTCAATGTTGGTGGACTAATTTCCATCTTTCAGGGGACGGACCTGAACGGCGGGCTGATCTATGTCGCAGTCTCGTTTTTCCTGGCACTGACCTCGGTATTCTTCGCGATCCTGATCATGGACGACATGGGCAGGCTCAGGCTGATTTTTCGTGCCTATGTCCTGTCGGCGCTTGCGACCAGCGTGTTGGGAATTATCGGTTATATGGGGTTGGTCCCCGGCTTCGAGGTTTTCACAAAATATTCCCGCGCCATGGGTGCCTTCCAGGACCCCAATGTGTTTGGACCATTTTTGACCGTGCCTATCCTTTATCTGATTTATGGTATCGTCAATCGTTCCGTGAGCCTTATGCCAATCCGGATTTGCGCGCTGATCGTTCTATCGGTTGCACTGATGCTGTCATTCTCGCGGGCTGCCTGGGGCATGACATTTCTTTCGGCGATCCTGTTCTACGGGCTTCTGATCATCAACGAGCAGAAAGCTAAAACGCGGCTGAAATATATCGTAATTGCCATCATCGGGTGCCTGGCTGGCATTGTGATGATCGCGGGACTTATTCAACTGGAAGCCGTCTCGGATTTGCTGGAGCAAAGACTTAAGCTCGTCCAGGATTATGACAGTGGTAGGGGCGGACGTTTTGCCCGGCATCTGCAAGGTTACATGTTTGCGCTGGAGAAGCCGCTCGGCGTGGGACCACTGCAGTTCGGACCGATATTCGGGGCTGACACTCACAATAATTTCCTCAAGGCATTAATGGATTATGGCTGGATCGGCTTTTTCAGCTGGGTGACCTTACTTCTGGTCACCGTGGTTGCCGGTTTCAAACTGCTGTTCAGACAGCGGCCCTGGCTGCCCTATTTCCAGATCGCCTATGTGACGTTCATCGGACATCACGTCATCGGCAACGTCATTGATACCGACCATTGGCGGCATTTCTATCTGCTTATGGGGATTATCTGGGGATGTATCGGCCTGGAATATCGATGGCAGCGCAGCAATGGGCGAGGTGAGCTGCAAAATTCTCCGCAATCAAACGGCTTGGCCGACCGGGAGGTAAGGCCGCATCCAGTAACAAACAAAGCATGAGATAAAGTGGTCGGAGCGAGAGGATTCGAACCTCCGACCTCCCGTCCCCCAGACGGACGCGCTACCAGGCTGCGCTACGCTCCGAAATCGCGCGGACTATAGGCACGGGCCACGCGTAATTTCAACATTAAAGATTGGCCAGTGCCAAATGAAATCAGTCGCCACGCACCTGATCGAGCAGACGCTTGCATTCCAGAAGTTCATACAAGGTTGATTGCAGGCTTCTTCTTTCTTCCGAAGTCAAACCACGGCCTTCGCCCGAAAGCTCTGCATCGCTATCGCCGCCCCGGAGTTTCTTCATGAAGCCTTTTGATTTTGGCTCTGTAATCTCGCTTACAGAGACCGCTCGCTTACCTGACCGGACAGACTTTCCCTTACCGGAATCGGCATCCGGCGAGTCATCATCGTCATCGGCCGAACCGCGATCAACCGTACTGGCTGCTTCCAGGCCAACCTCGATATCGCCCCGGCCTACCGAGACAACAAACTTGTTGCCCTGCTCTTTCAGAATGCGCTGGAGACCGCGGATCGTGTAGCCTTCCTCATAAAGCAGATGCTTTATTCCACGTAGCAAATCCACGTCGTCGGGACGATAGTAACGTCTACCACCGCCTCGTTTCAAAGGCTTGATTTGCGAGAATCTTGTCTCCCAGAAGCGCAGTACATGCTGCGGCAAACCGAGATCGTCAGCTACTTCGCTAATGGTTCTAAATGCGTCCGGACTCTTGTTCACTTGGCCGCCTCCCAAAAAGAATCTGGCGCCCCCCGTTACAGAATGAACAGGTCCGGCGCTGATGTCCAGAACCTTCCGCTTTTCGACGGCTTATCCAGAAGATTCAGGTATTGCTATCCTTAATGCCTGCCTTGTGCCCGTCAAGTACAGCCATTTTGAGCACATTTGATGGTTTGAATACCATCACCCGGCGCGGCGTTATCGGCACTTCTTCGCCGGTTTTGGGATTTCTGCCGACTCGCTCGTTCTTCTTGCGCACGACAAATGAGCCGAAAGAGGACAGTTTAACCGTCTCTCCCAGGACAACACGTTCGCAGATGGTGTCCAACACCATCTCAACAAGTTCAGAGGACTCAGTACGTGAAAGGCCGACCCTTTGGTATACGGCTTCACTCAAATCCATTCTGGTGACGGTTTTACCCCCCATCTCATCAATCCTGTAGCCTGTTACAATCCCGCCGCGAAGGCAAATTTAAAGTCACATCGTATGTTTTGACCAATTCTCATGAACCAGACGGCAACGAACCATATGGCCCGAACAAGAAATCGGTCGGACAAGCAAGTAGCTGAAGGTCACGAACCCAAAATTTGCGTCCCCCGACGACCCATGAACCCAGATACAAGCCCAAACCCTACATGTTATTCAATACAGAATAAATACTATCGGACAATTCGGCAAGTATTTCAATGCCGTGCGCTAAATTCCCTTACCAGCGCAACAGTACAGAGCCCCAAGTAAAGCCGCCACCCATTGCCTCAAGCAATACAATATCGCCGCGCTTGATCCGACCATCGCGAGCCGCTTCGCAAAGCGCGAGCGGAATGGATGCGGCGGATGTATTTCCGTGACGGTCGACGGTGATTACAACTTTCTCGCTGGGTATCCCCAATTTGCGTGCCGAAGCATCGATAATGCGCTTGTTCGCCTGATGCGGCACGAACCAGTCAATGTCTTCGGAGGTAAATCCGGTTGAATCATAAGCGGCCTCAATGACGTCGGTTATCATTCCAACCGCATGGCGGAATACTTCCCTGCCCTGCATGCGCAAGTGACCGACTGTGCCGGTTGTTGACGGACCGCCGTCCACAAAGAGCTTTTCCTTGTGTGAGCCGTCAGATCTGAGATGCGAGGTCAGGATGCCCCGATCGGCCATGGTACCGTCGCCTTCAACTGCCTCCACAACAACAGCACCGGCTCCGTCACCAAACAGCACACAGGTGGTCCGATCTGTCCAATCGAGAATTCTGGAAAATGTCTCTGCGCCGATTACCAGGACTTTCTTTACCGTCCCATTTTGGATGTATTGATCTGCGGTTGTCAGCGCGAACACAAAGCCTGAGCAAACGGCCTGCATATCAAATGCAAATCCATGATGCATTCCGAGGCGGGACTGAATCTCGACAGCAGTTGCCGGAAATGTATTGTTTGGTGTGGAAGTTGCCAGGATGATCATGTCGAGATCAGCCGGATCGACACCTGCGGCAGCAAGTGCCTCTCTTGCAGCCTTTTCACCGATATCGGCTGTCGACTCGTTCTCGGCTGCAATATGTCTTTGTCGAATACCTGTGCGCTGCTCTATCCACTCGGCACTGGTATCGACAATCGACTCCAATTCTGAATTTTCCATAATGCGGGCCGGCAAATAGGTTCCGCACCCGGTTATTTGCGATCGAATCACGTTCTATCCTGTCAATCTCGCGCCTTGCTTTCCTGCACCTTGATGTTGCCGAAATAGCGAAGATCTTCTTCGATCTTCTTCATAACCCCGTTTGCCGCCATGTCATAACCCATTTCGATTGCGGCAGCGAAACCCTCCGCATCCGTACCGCCATGGCTCTTGATCACAACCCCGTTCAGCCCAAGAAAGACGGCGCCGTTGACCTTTCTCGGATCCATTTTTTCGCGCAGGTGATCAAAGGCTGACTTCGCAAACAGATAACCGATCTTGGCAAACAATGTTCGGTTCATTGCAAGACGGAGATATTCTGCAATCTGCTTGGCGGTACCTTCGGCGGTCTTGAGTGCAATGTTTCCGGAAAATCCCTCAGTGACCACAACATCGACCGTTCCCTGGCCAAGATCATCACCCTCGACAAATCCGTGATAGGACAGGCTCGGAGGGCTTGCCTCGCGCAATATCTGCCCCGCTTCCCTCACCTCTTCCTGACCCTTGACCTCTTCCACACCAATATTAAGCAGTCCGACAGTTGGCTGATCAAGATCGTACAGCGCCCGAGCCATGGCTGACCCCATGACTGCGAAGTCTATCAATTGACCGGCATCTGCGCCCACATTGGCACCAACATCCAATACAATGCTTTCGCCTTTCAGCGTTGGCCACAAGGCTGCCATGGCAGGACGTTCAATTCCCATCATGGTACGAAGGCAGAACTTGGCCATGGCCATCAATGCGCCGGTATTACCAGCTGAGACGCATACTGCCGAGTCACCATTCTTTACCGATTCTATCGAACGCCACATTCCCGATTTCCAGCGGCCGCGACGGAGAGCCTGGCTCGGTTTGTCATCCATGGAAATAGAGATTTCACAATGATGCAGCCTGGAAGCGGCCGCAACCTTGGGATATTTATCGAGAACAGGCTTGATCACGGCCTCATCACCGAACAATTCGAAGCGAATGCCCGGCTTACGCATTAGCGCAATATCGGCCCCACCAATCACTATCGATGGTCCATGATCCCCACCCATGGCATCCAGCGATATCGTCAATGTTTGTGCCATAGTCTCGATTTCCAGTTTCCCGTCACCGCAAATGCACAGGGGCGGGACAAATGAGAGGAGTTATCCGATAGATGTAAGTGCTACAATAGGTTTTGGCATAAATGCACAGATGCCAGTGGTCCAAAGGTTCAATTATTCAATTTTTTATCCGATTTCAGCGCTGAAAGTACCGCAAAGGGTGATTCAGGCAATTCCGATGTATCTCTTTCATCAATTTCATGATTTTCCAATTTTGCACCCGGTGCCTGTGGAAACGGATCAATTGCCAGCACCAGTTGTTCAAAAATAACTGGCCATAAGTCCAAACGGCTGCCTGAAAACATATCGGGAAGATCGTCCCCGTCAGGATCAAGTATAATCTCCCCATCGCCGGTCGTGTCGTATCTGGCAAGCTTGGAGTCTTCGGGAACAAATGTGAGATGAAAATCCTCGTCAATATCCTGGATAACCGGTTCCAGGGTCAATCGGCAAGGTTGATCCAGCTTCGCCCTGATTCTTCCTTCGATCTGAACGCCGTCCCTGCGCCAGCGCTTGAGCAACAGTTCGGCATCCAGATTTTCGATACTGGTCACATCCAACAATCTGGCAATAGTTGGCAATTCTTGGTCGCTCAGCGATAGCTTCACGGGAAACCCCTTGGCAGGAAGAGTCCTGACATCGGCCAGGAATGACGGCATATTTGACTGCTTATCCATCAATTGGTCCATTAATCAGCAATCTGTTTCGTTTTGGAAACGTTGATCGGTTCGGGCCAATTCAGATTGCCCCTCAGTATTTTATCAAACGGAATCGCGTGCAATGTATTGCGGGCTTCTATCAGATATCGCGCCAATCTCGATGCACATTTTTCATTGCCATCGTCATAAAAGCGCTTGTTGACTTCGCGGCTGAGCCGTTCGGTATCTCCGTTCTCCAGCGCTGGGGACAGATTTGCAATGTGCCCATAAAATTGGGCTACGAGGCGCTTTTTCCGCTTTGGAACAGATGTGTCACCAACGCCAAGCTGGCGTAAGGCATCGTCAATGTTGTCGGTGAACGCATCAAAAATTTCTTGATTGAGGGGCTGTGCTCGCGGGTCTTCGACCTTTGTGAGCATGTTGCTCAATAAAAAAAGATGTAAACTCAGCATGTCAAACCGACCTGCCACGGAATCGGCAATTTGCAGCTGCTCATAAAATGCGGGCAAGCGGGACTGCGCCACAACACTGCCATAAAGATCGTGCGGAACGGTTTGCGTGCGCTTGAGTGAGAATAATTTCCAGATCATGTCGCAAGCGATATAGGGAATATCGGGTAATAGTCCAGTGGTAACGTCAGATTGGCGAATTGACATATGCTGACATTTTTTGCCCTTGTGCTATATCGGTAAAACTTGCCAGCGCAGCCCATCTGGGCACGATTGGCAGGAATCGAGGAATACAAACTAGAATTCGGGTACGATGATCGCCAAAAGAACAAAAATATCAGCGATAGCAGGTACGCTTGCGGCATCAATGCTGATCGCAGGTTGCCAATCCCATGAAACAATCAGCCATGGCGCTGTGATTACCCAGGATCAGATCGATCTGATCCCTGTCGGTTCGAGCAAGGACCAGGTTTTGCTGGCGCTGGGTACGCCGTCCACGACTGGTGCATTCGACAACGAGATTTTCTACTACATCTCACAGAAGAAGCAGAGAAAATACGCCTATCAAAAGGGCAAGGTTGTCGATCAACGGGTATTAGCCGTCTACTTCGATGAAGAAAGCACCGTCAGCCAGGTTGCCGACTACGGAATCCAGGACGGAAAGGTCTTCGATTTCGTGTCGAGAACAACCCCCACGGGCGGTAGGGATCTGACCTTCCTTGGGCAAATCCTGTCAGGTCAGCGAACGCCATCTGTCGGACCAGTCACTCCCGTTCAGCCAGGTTCAAATTTCTGACAGCTTGCGAATTTGTTCCGGCAAAGGAAAACCCCGCAGGAAGCCCGCGGGGTTTTGTTTTCTTGGTTGCATGAATTACGCAGAATGCGCCAACACTGCCAACAACAAGAGCGCCATGATATTGGTGATCTTGATTGCCGGGTTGACTGCGGGTCCTGCGGTATCCTTGTAGGGATCGCCGACTGTATCTCCGGTTACTGAAGCTTTATGTGCTTCAGATCCCTTTTCATGGGCAACGCCATCCTTGTCGACAAATCCGTCTTCGAAGGACTTCTTGGCGTTGTCCCATGCACCGCCGCCGGAAGTCATCGAGATGGCCACAAACAGGCCGTTCACAATGACACCGAGGAGCGAGGCGCCCAGCGCCGCAAATGCGGAAGCCTTGGAACCTGAAATCAGCAATACGCCGAAATACACGACCAATGGAGCCAAAACCGGCAACAGAGACGGCACGATCATCTCGCGAATTGCCGCCTTTGTGAGCATGTCCACCGCGCGTGCATAATCGGGCCGTTCGGTGCCTTTCATGATCCCCGGCTTTTCCTTGAACTGGCGTCGGACTTCTTCAACGACTGAACCACCGGCACGACCGACCGCCGTCATGGCAATCCCGCCGAACAGATAGGGGATGAGGCCGCCGAATATCAGACCCGAAACAACATAGGGGTTTGACAGATCGAATGAGATCTCACCCATGTCGGAGAAGTATGGATATTGGGCTGAATTCTCCGCGAAGAAGGCCAGATCATTTGAATAGGCGGCGAACAGAACCAACGCACCCAGGCCTGCCGATCCGATTGCGTAACCCTTGGTGACCGCCTTGGTCGTATTGCCAACCGCGTCCAGTGCATCTGTGGATTTACGAACCTCTGGATCAAGGCCTGCCATCTCCGCGATACCCCCGGCATTGTCGGTAACCGGTCCAAACGCATCAAGCGCAACGATCATGCCTGCCAGGCCGAGCATGATG
>JBCCEP010000155.1:0-8893 GCA_039030215.1 Pseudomonadota bacterium | reverse complement strand
TGGCCTTCAAACTTCGAACGGCAAAGCAGTTTTTCTCCGGAAAATGGCCGGCGCCTGTGTCTTGTGGTGAGTTCGACTGTTGCAATCGGCCGGATCTCGCCGATTTCTCCCATGACGGTCCCACCCATTACGGAATCAAGAACCAGCGTACAAAATCCGCTATGGAGCCGCCCGGTTGTTGGATCTTCGACAAATGCTGAGGATGCGACTACCGAAGCTGTCAGGATGTTGTCGCTGACACCGATAAAATTAATCTCGACAAATTCGCTGATCGGGTGGCTCGCGGAAAAGAACCTTGCCGCCGGGTGTTGATTTTGCACTTTGGTCGAAGCGCTCCCCTAGCCGGTCAGAACAGTTTTGCTTTCAACAGTGGTGTCGGCATTGAGGGTGTAAACCATGGGTACACCGGTATCGAGATTGAGTTTGGTGACCTCGTCACGTCCCAGTCCATCCAGCACCATTACCAATGCCCGCAAGGAATTCCCGTGTGCAGCAACCAGCACATTCTGTTCGCGCATCACCATGGGCAGGATTTCGCGCATGTAATAGGGCCAGACCCGCGCGCCGGTATCTTTCAGACTTTCGCCCCCAGGTGGCGGAACATCATATGAGCGCCGCCAGATATGAACCTGCTCCTCACCCCATTTCTTCCGGGCATCGTCCTTGTTGAGGCCGGATAGGTCGCCATAATCGCGCTCGTTAAGTGCTTGATCGCGGATCGTTTCCAGATTTGGCTGGCCGATCCCGTCAAGGATGATGTCACAAGTCCGTTGCGCTCGACTCAGGGCAGAGGTGAATGCCACGTTGAAATTAAGATCCAGCTCGGCAAGCAGTTTTCCTGCAGTGACGGCTTCTTCGAAGCCCTGTTCGGTCAGATCGGGATCCCGCCATCCGGTAAACAGGTTTTTTAGATTCCATTCGCTTTGGCCATGTCTCACCAGAACTAGCGTACGTGTCATTTCATATCCAATCATTAAATTAAAACTATCCGGTAGCAGGTATTCCCAATCCCAGCACATCGCGCATGGAATAAAGCCCCGGTTTTTTGCCTGCAGCCCAAAGAGCCGCTCTGACGGCGCCCGTGGCAAAAATCGAACGGTCCTGGGCGGAATGCTTCAGTTCCAGGCACTCGCCTTCACCGGCAAAGAAAACGGTATGATCGCCAATAACAGAACCACCTCTCAGCGTCGCAAATCCGATTGAACCGAGTTCGCGTGCGCCCGTATGGCCATCCCGCACCCGCACGGAATTTTCTGCAAGCGAAATTTCACGGCCTTCTGCCGCGGCTTCGCCCAATAAAAGTGCCGTGCCGGAGGGGGCGTCAACCTTGTGGTGATGATGCATTTCGAGGACTTCTATGTCGAAGCCGCTGCCGTCAAGCGCTTTTGCCGCCTGCTCAACAAGTACTGCCAGCAAATTGACACCGAGGCTCATATTGCCCGATTTCACAATCACTGCATGGCGCGCGGCCGCACGTATTTTTTCGTCATCCTCGCTCAGACAGCCGGTCGTGCCGATCACGTGGACAATCCGCGCCTGCGCAGCCAGACCCGAAAATTCGACACTTGCCTTTGGTGTCGTGAAATCAAGCACGCCGTCAGCACCGGCAAAAACCGGTAGTGGATCGTCAGTGATAATCGCGCCGGTCTCGCCAATGCCGGCTAGAATGCCCGCATCCTGGCCGATTGCGGGGGATTGTGGCTGCTCGATCGCGCCAAACAGTTCGGCTCCATCGATTGCATCGATTGCCCTGATAAGGGATTGACCCATTCGGCCCGCAGCACCTGTCACCACAAGTTTCATATCAGCCATGGCGAACGTTCTCTTCCACCAGCTCAGGCTCAGGCTCATAACCGATTTCATGTAACCGCGAATACAAGCCGGAACGCTTGCGCATCAACATCGAGTGGCTTCCTTCCTCAACGATTTTTCCCCGGTCAATAACGATAATGCGATCTGCCCGCCGAATTGTCGAAAGCCGATGTGCAACTACTATGGTGGTACGGTCTTTCATCAACCCGTCCAGTGCCTGTTGCACGAGCTTTTCGGACTCATTGTCGAGTGCAGATGTGGCTTCATCCAGCAGCAATATCGGTGCATCTCGTAAAATTGCCCGGGCAATTGAGAGACGCTGGCGTTGTCCGCCGGAAAAATTCGATCCCATTTCCCCGACTTCGGTGTCATATCCGTCAGTGGTTTCCATGATGAAGTCGTGCGCCTGGGCCAGTCTCGCAGCTTCCTCGATCTCTGCCTGCGATGCAGTGGGCCGCGCATAGCCAATGTTTTCGGCGATCGTGCCCTCGAACAGGATTGGCTGTTGGGAAACATAGGATATTCTTTGCCTGAGACTTGCAACGCGGACATCCGAAATATTCTGCCCATCCACCAATATCCGGCCAGACGAAACATCATAAAAACGCTGCAGCAGGTTTATGATCGTGCTCTTCCCGCCACCCGATGGGCCGACAAGCGCAGTGGTCTTCCCGGCCTTGGCGATGAAAGACACATTCTTGAGCACTTGCTCGTCATTCTGATAGGCAAATTCCACATCTTCAAACCGGATCTCTGCCTTGTTGATAACGAGATCCACCGCATCCGGCTTGTCTGCCTGGCGAATGGGCGTGTCCAGGAGCTCATACAACATCTTGGCATTGACGATTGATTTCTCAAACTGAACTCGGAACGATGCCAGCCGTCGCGCCGGATCGTAGGCAAGCATGGCTGCGACCAGAAATGACAACAAGGCACCGGCATCAGCACCGAGGTCGATCACACGCCATCCGCCAAAAGCAACTGCCCCGGCTATGGCAATGCCCCCTAGTGTTTCCGTTAGCGGCCGGGTTCTTGCGTTTATAAGTGCTATTCTGTTGGCTTGTTTCTCTGCCGTGCTGATAAGACCATCCACCTTTGCCTTCATCTGGTCTTCCATGGTGAAGGCCTTCAGGATGGTAATGCCCTGGGCACTTTCAACCAGCGTTGAGTTCACGCGCGCTATCATGCCGACTTCGCGCCGTGACAAGGTCCGCATTTTCTTGACGTATCGTGAGATGACATAGCCGGCGATCGGCAACACGACTAGTGATCCAAATGCCATTGCCGGATCCTGCCAGATCATGACAAATATCAATCCAATCAGTGTCATGAAATCCCGGGCCACTACAGTGATCAGGGTATTCAGCATGTTTCTCACGCCGTTGATATTCTGACCGATCCTGCCAACCAGAAATGCAGATCGGGTATCCTGGTAATAGCTAACGCCAAGATTGAGCATGTGCTCGTAAATTCGAGATTGATACCTGGCAATGATGTTGTTGCCGATACGGTTAAGCAGCAGGCTTTGTCCAAATCCTGCAAAACCCTTGACAACAAACAAAAGAAGAATCACGCCGGCCACATACCAGGCCATTGCGAGATTGTTTTGTTCGAAAACCTCGTTGACCACATCCTTGATTATGTAGGCGCTGTAGGCCGTGGTGAATGCAACGAGCAGCATGCATCCTATCGCCATCGCATACTGTTTGCGATAGTGACGCCAATTTTCTTCGAAAACGCGCTTGATGACCGCCTTGGAATGGTCATCCGAGGCAATTTTAGTGAGTTTATCGATAGCCAATATCGGTTTCCGTGTTTACTGCAATGCACGCGCAATTCGTTTTGGAGTATCGACCATTGGTAGCTGTGAAATAGATTGTGTCAGCACCAATCCGGTGGCTCCGCAGGGTTCTATTAACGCCCCGCAGGGAGTTTGAAAAGTGCAGCATTACTACAATGGCATTATTTCAATCTTTTTGCGTAAAGCGCCGGATGAAACCGGCTGTGAAAAACCGGCCTGGCTGCGTGACACAGGCGGCCAGCCCTGCCATGGCTGGATTGGGATGGGTGACCATGCAAATCGCATATTTCTCGAGAATATGCCGATGTGGCGCCTTGTTTTCAAATTCATCTCGGAATTGTTTATTATTCACAAACGATTGAATTTTCTGGGGAATTCCGCCTGCAATGTAGATTCCTCCGCTTGCAAGCGTAATCAATGCCATATCACCGGCAATTCGTGCCAGCAGGATCAGAAACAGGTTTACAGCCTCGATTGCCTTTTCGTCTGCACCGTCGATCGCTGAAGCCGAGATATCCGCGGCTGATTTTGTGCCGGTTTGGACCCCGTCAGCCCTGCATATTGCCTGATACAAATTTTCAAGCCCCTGGCCTGATACGGCCAGTTCGGCGCTTACACGGCCGTCAAGCCTGTTGAGATATTGCCAAATCTCGATTTCACGTGAATTTCGTGGCCCAAGGTCAACATGGCCGCCTTCCCCCGACAGGATCGACCAAATTCCATTCACGTAAACGAGATTGGCGATACCCAATCCGGTCCCGGGTCCGATAACCACTTTTGGGGCCTGATCGACAATGTTGTCATGGCCGATAAAATCAAGCTCTTGTTTGGGAAGGATGATGGCAGCCAGCGCTTGCGCGGCAAAGTCATTCATCAGACAAACAGCATTCAAATTGAAGCGGCTCATCAATTCGTGCGGTCGGATAACCCAGTCGCCATTGGTCAGATGAAACTCTTCGCCGAACAACGGCGTGGCAATTGCAAGCATCATTGTGGCTGGCACCAGGGATGTCTTGTCCAGCACCGCTGACTGGATGGCATCCTCAATGGTGTCAAAGGATCGAATGCTGACCGGATCGAATGGTTCCACTTTGGAATTGCTGTCCCGAATTACAGCAAAACGGGCATTGGTACCCCCAATGTCTCCAATCAATACCGGAAACGCAAACTCCACGATCTACTCCATCATTTCTGGGTGCCGCAATCTTTGACCATCCGATAACGCTTGTCAGACCTTTTGAAGACCTGCGACAAGCAATTTCGCAGTAGCTTCGTTGAGCGCCATTGGGATGTTGTAATGCGCGCCCATTCGCATCAGCGCTTTTACATCAACATCGTGCGGCATGGCGGTCATCGGATCAATGAAGAATATCAGACCGTTTATCTGGTTTTCGGCAATTCTTGCGCCGATCTGCTGATCCCCGCCAAGAGGTCCGCTCTTGACGCGCTCTATGTCCAGTTCAGGGCAGGCGTCCAGAATCCGTGCTCCGGTCGTGCCTGTACACACGATTTCGAACTGATTTAGCGCCTCGACATGATCCTTGGCGAATTGGACCAGATCGTTCTTGCGTTTGTCATGGGCAATGAGGGCGATTTTCGGCATGTCGGACTTCTAGAGATTGTTGAGTGTCAGGAATTTTCGCCGAGGCTGATGTCTTGACGCTTGCGGAGAGAAGTTTCAACGAGCTTTATTCTCTGAATTCTCGGTCATTTCAACCGCGAGTAGGCCAATAGCTCCCGATTGTCCCGTCTGAATGGCACAAATTTGTATGTGCATTCTCTAAAAATCCATGCAAAACTAGCTCAGGGATGGCGGCCAGTTATGGGCTTGCAGCCTGAATCTGCCTGGCGGTTCCCGCCTGTTTTACGTTGGGCGCTGTAATGCGTACTGCCCGCTAAAACGAAAGCGCGAGGAACCGGCAGGCACTTGAAAACAAGCCATCACAACGCAAGACAGGGAAAACAATATGAAGCGTTTAGTTCTTGGAATGGTCGTCGGGTTTATCTCGGCGGTCTCAGCGCAGGCAATGGATTCAAAACCCGCAGTTATTTATGATGCGGGTGGTAAAAACGACAAATCCTTCAACGAAGCGGCCTTTACCGGTGCAGAGAAGTTCAAAGCAGAAACCGGGATAGAATACCGCGAATTTGAGATTCAAAATGACGCCCAACGCGAACAGGCAATGCGACGTTTCGCTGAGGACGGAAATGAGCCGATCGTCGCGATCGGATTTTTGCACGCTGCCGCATTGGAAAAAGTGGCCAAGGAATATCCGGATGTGAAGTTCGCCATTGTTGATATGGTCGTTGATCTTCCGAATGTCCGTTCGATTGTCTTCAACGAGCATGAGGGCTCCTATCTCGTCGGCGTCATGGCGGCAAAGGCTTCTGAAACCGGCAAGGTCGGATTTGTCGGTGGCATGGACATCCCCCTTATTCGCAAATTCGCTTGCGGCTACAAGGGTGGCGTCAAATCCGTATCGGCCGATGCTGAAGTGTTTGAAAACATGACCGGAACAACACCGGAAGCCTGGAGCGATCCGGTCAAGGGAAGCGAACTTGCCAATTCACAGTTTGATCGTGGTGCAGACGTTGTCTACCACGCAGCTGGCGGCACCGGCGTTGGGGTTCTGCAGGCAGCAGCCGATGCAGGAAAACTTGGTATCGGCGTTGATTCCAACCAGAATGGCCTGCATCCCGGTTCGGTCCTCACTTCCATGCTGAAGCGTGTCGATGTTGCGGTTCACAACGCATTTATGGACGTCAAAAACGATGACTGGACAGCTGGCATCAACGTATTGGGCCTCAAGGAAGGCGGCGTTGGCTATGCGATGGATGACAATAATGCCTCGCTGGTCTCGGAGGAAATGCTGACTGCGGTGAAGGGCGCTGAAGAAGACATCGTTTCAGGCAAGGTAGTCGTGCATGACTATATGTCAGATTCGGAGTGTCCTTATTGATCCGGCAAAAACTCTAGATGAAAACGCCGCCTCTGACCGGGCGGCGTTTTTTTTGTTTTCTGCTACCGGATAGCCGAAACCTTATCCCCGACATTGATCACGCCGCCTTCAACAACAGCAGCACAAATTCCGCCATGTCCGCGCATCGCATTATAACCACCTTCGCCCAGCGCAGCCTCCATTCGTGAGCAAGGCGGGCACAACTCGGTTCCTTTGATGATGACCGATCCCAGCTGTATCCTGCTGTGCCGAAGCGCCACAAGATTGATCCCGCTGACCACGATGTTCCGCCTCAGAATTGCCGGGTCGAGCGCTTCAAGCCCCGCCAATGATGCGATGACCGGCAGATGCTCTGCCTGGATCAGGGTAACCGCGCGCGGGCCTTCCTTTTGCCGGTGATCGCCAACCAGACCTGTCGACTGGATCTCAACCGATTGCACCGCATTGACCGGCGCTTTGCGTTCAGGCCGGATGCCAATCCAGTCTACGCGGCCTGCCCGCGGAAATTTCGAGACAAGTTCATCAATGGTTTCCATCTGCAATCTTCCTGATTCCTGCCGGCAATCCCGAACACCGATTCTTACCAATGCGGCGGTTTTGTATCTGGAGCAATGTCGCTGATATTCTCCTCCATTGATACGAGCCTGCGGGTGAGAACATCCAGCCTGGTCTGCATTTCGCGTAAGTCTTTTGCCATTTCGGCCAATTCGGTCGAGAGTTCCTCAATCGTCTTGGCCTGATGGGCGCCGAGTTCCTCAAGCGCGTGCAATCGTTCCTTGGCCGGATCATTCTGCGTCATCTGACAAACTCTTCCAACCTGCCTCTGAACGCCGGTTCCAGCGCCTGCGGCTTCTTGCTGTCAGGGTCCACATACACATGAATGAAATAACCCTGCGCAGAAGCGGTTTCATCATCATTTCGAAACAGCGCGATTTCATATCGCACCGAACTCGTACCGATGCGCCCGACCCGGATACCGGCGACAACCTTGTCGGGAAACCGGATTTCGGAAAAATAACTGCATCCGGTTTCGACGACCAGGCCGATGAATGTGGGCTTGTCCAGCGTGAGAATTCCCTCATCCAGCAGCCATCCATTGATCGCGGTATCAAACAGTTTGTAGTGAACGACATTGTTCAGATGACCATAGATGTCATTATCGGACCACCGGGTCTGCATCGAACGAAACAACCCGAATTCATCGCGGGTCAAGGGTGTTTTCCTGGACATGTCTGTCGCCCCGAATGTCTGACTTGGAAGTACTTCCGGCAGTCTGAATATACCACTCGACGGAATGACGAAACCCGGTCGATCGACCTGTAATGATAATATTTATCATTCGGTCAAGAATCTGTACCATCCACACCGAGCGCCTGGATTTTGTTTTTTCAATTGTGTGGCGGCTCAATTTCGGCAAGATGGTAGTTCTGGCAGGCTTGTTTGATAGGTTGGTGAATTTCCTCGATCCTTCGATCGAGGGCTAAAGACAGACAAGACAGGCAATGCCAATGGTGACGAGACGCACAAGGGAAACCCGACTGGATGGCTGATACCAGCAATGTCGATAGTCGTAATGGTTCGAGTGATGACCAATATGCGATCGAGCTTGTCGGCATCAACAAGCACTTTGGCGCCGTTCACGCCAACAAGAACATCTCTCTTGCCGTCCGGCGCGGATCGATCCACGGCATAATCGGCGAAAATGGCGCTGGTAAATCGACCCTGATGTCGATCCTGTACGGTTTCTACCAGGCAGAAACCGGTGACATCCTGATCAACGGAAAAAAGACGCATATCGGCGACAGCCTGGCAGCGATAAAGAGTGGGATAGGCATGGTGCATCAGCACTTCATGCTTGTTCACAATTTCTCCGTTCTGGAAAACATCATGCTCGGCGCCGAGGATGGCCCGATCCTCAACCGCGGCGTGGCTCGGGCCAGAGCCGAACTCGAAAGACTGGAAACGGAGTATTCCCTCGAAGTCGATCCCGACGCAATCATCGAGGAGCTCCCGGTTGGTATTCAGCAGCGCGTGGACATTCTGAAAGCACTCTACCGAGGCGCGGAAATCCTGATCCTCGACGAACCGACCGGTGTTCTGACACCGGCTGAAGCCGATCATCTTTTTCGGATTCTCGGGCAATTAAAGGAACAGGGAAAGACAATCATCCTGATTACCCACAAGCTGCGCGAGATCATGGCAATCACCGATACAGTCTCGGTCATGCGGCGCGGCGAGATGGTGGCAACGCGCAATACTGCCGAAACAACAGTTGAAGAACTCGCCGAACTAATGGTCGGTCGCCGCGTCTTGCTGAGGG